>JANPNF010000358.1:0-10052 GCA_031427315.1 Burkholderiales bacterium
ACATCATGAATATGACCTCCCCAAGCCAGTTTGCAGAAAGCGCCACCAGCTCTGCCGAACTCGCCATCGACCAGCTCGATGGTGCTGCCCACCAGGCCCATGAACGGATCACCGAGAAGGCTCATCAGGCCATGAACACCGCCAAGCCTGTGATCGAACGTCTGGCCAAGGAGGCGGAGTCGATGGCCCGCCGTGGCCTTGACAGCGCCCGCGACACCTCACGTCAGTTGCGTGAGCGTGCGGCACATGCCTCTGACACCACCGTCAAGTACATCCAGGACGAGCCGGTCAAGGCGATGTTGATCGCGGCCGCTACTGGCGCTGTGCTGGTCACTGTGATCAGCCTGCTGAGCCGGTCGCGTTCGCGTGACTGATTGCGTGGTCAATTCGTTGAAGGCAAGCACCCACCCTGAACTAAAAACGACATTGCATGCACCCGTTTTTCAAACTCATGGTGGACCGGCCCGCCGTCATCACCGACCATGTCGAAGCCTACGCGTCGCTCGCAACGCTGGAGCTGTCAGGCGCCGTCAAGCACCTCGGGCTGCGCGCCCTAAAAACAGCGATCTCTTTGTCATGTGCGGTGGTGGCGGCGGTTCTGGCGGGCGTGGCGGTGATGTTGTGGGCCGCAACGCCTGTGGACCATTTGCACGCACCGTGGGCGCTGTGGCTGGCGCCTGGTGTGCCGACAATCGTCGCGGTGTGGTGTTGGTGGTCGGCGCAGGCCAGCAACGATGCACCTGCCTTTTCCGCACTGCGCGGCCAGGTGCGTGCGGACATCGACATGTTGCGTGAAGTCAGTCCGTGAGCGCCACGCCCACGCCAGTGGCACTCCAGGGGCTGCAAATGCCCGCCATGTCGGCTGATACCTTGCTTGGTGCCACCGAACGACTGCAGCAGTCGCGGCAAAAGATGCGCCTCCAGATGTTGGAGCTGAACGCGGGTTCCGCCCAGGCTCAAGCAGTGAAGCTCGCTTCCGGACATTCCAGCGTACTGATGTTGACGCTCGCCGCGCTGCCCCTGATCGGTCCGATGATCGCAAGTGCAGCGAACTGGTGGGCGAACCATCCGCTGCACGCGGTGGTCGATCTTTTCATGCGGGCCAACCCGTCGGCAACCAACGCGCAAAAGCAAGGCGTCACACGGCAGCATCCATGGGCCATGTTGCTCGGTGCTGCGGGCCTCGGTGCGCTGTTGATGTGGACGCGGCCGTGGCGTTTCGGGCTGTTGAGGCGTGCCGTTTACGCCGGCCTTGCACCACAACTCGTGGGCTCGCTGTTGTCGCGGGTGTCGGGAGATGGCCTGCTCGATCTTGTCAATTCGGTGCTGGGTCGGTCTTCGGACAGCGCCTCACCGCCACCTGCAAGCCAGCAGCGTGGCACTGACGACGGCGAGGCGTCCGGCCACCCTTTGCACTGATGCTGCCGCCGCCATCGATACCTTTTTTCCTTTTCTTTTCTTCATTCTTCAATAGGACTCACACCATGTTCATACGCACCACCCTCGCTTCCATCGCCACTTGCGTCGCGCTGATCACCGTGTCTGGCTGTGCCGTCACACGCGATCAATCGACCGTAGGCGCCTACATCGACGACACCAGCATTACGACCGCCGTGAAGGCACGCTTTGTCGAGAACAAGGATGTCGATGCGACATCAATCAGTGTGGAAACGCTCAACGGGACGGTGCAGCTGTCTGGCTTTGCCAAGAACGCCACTGAAAAAGTACGTGCTGAAGAGCTTGCACGCTCCGTCAAGGGTGTGAAGTCGGTTCGCAACGAGATCGCGCTGCGCAGTTAATCGGTATCTGGCTGCGCTGACCGGATGTTGACCGGACATCGCGGCCCCATCGTCAGCGGCGTCCTGGTTTTCTGGGCCGCGTTGAACCGATACATCGACGCCGATGGGATGCGCCAGGGCGCGGCTGTGTCGTTTTACGCGGCTTTTTCCATCGCACCGCTGCTGGTGGTGGTGACCGGCGTCATGGTCTGGCTGCTCGGCAACGACAGCGCGCAAGCAGCGTTGCTGGAAGCGATCACGCGGCTCGTTGGCCCGCGCGAAACACAGACGTTGAGTGGTTTGCTCGCGCGCCATGGCAGTTCATCGCCAGGCGCGCAGGCCGTTGTGGGTTCTTGGCTGGCGCTCGGCACCACGCTGATTGGCGCTACGGGTGTGTTTGTCGAGTTGCGTTCAGCGGTGCAGGCGATGTTGGGCGAACACGACGGCGCATTCACTTGGCGCCGGTTGCTGCGTGTGCGTTTGCTAGCCATCGGCATCGTGCTCGGCTGCGGCTTCGTGCTGTCGGTCGCGATGATTGCGCAGACAGCCACACTGCTGGCGCTGAAATGGCTCGCCACCGCCTGGGCGTGGCTGTCGCCGATGTTGATAGCCGCGGAAATGCTGTGGTCCTGGGGCGTCATCAGCCTGATCTTCGCGTTGATGATTCGCTGGCTGCCGAACACCCGCCTGCCCTGGCGCGATGTGTTGATCGGCGGCGCAGCGGCTGGTGCGTTGTTCATGGTGGGCCGGTACGGCATCAGCCTGTACGTGGCAACCACTGCGATGCAATCGGCACTCGGCGCCGCGGGTTCGTTCGCTGCGCTGCTGGTTTGGGTGTACTGGTCGAGCCAGATCTTCCTGCTCGGTGCCGCACTTGCCGTCGAGCTGGGTCGGCCGGGCCAGGCGGTGACCGCAAGCTCGGCCCGGCCACCGCATCGAGCGGCAATTGTTTGAACACTGCACCTGTTGTGCACAAGAAAAAGCCCGCAAACGCGGGCTTTGTTCATCGAGCCACAGGCCGGTCGCTCAGCGCGTGAACCCACCGGTGCGCGGGCGCGCCTTGAACGGTGCGCGGCTCGGCACTGCCGCGCCTTCGGCCGGCCGGCGTGCTGGGGCCCGATCGAACGGGCCCGCGGCGCGTGGCGTGAAGTTGTCGTCACGGCGTGGCGCGAAACCACCTTCTTCACGCCGTGGCGCGAACGAGGGCTTGCCGAAGCGGCTGTTCGACGGCGCACCCGAACGATTGCCGAATCCACCGGGGCGGCGTTCGGTGTCTGATCCAGGACGCGGTGCGTACATCCGCGGCTCCGGGCTCTTCGGCTCCAGACCGGCGATGGTGCTGACCGGAATGTTCTGCGTCGTGAACTGCTGAATGCGGCGGATCATGCCCGCGTCCATGCGCTCGCCCAAGGTGATCGCCAAGCCGTTCTTGCCCGCGCGGCCGGTGCGGCCGATGCGGTGAACGTAGTCCTCGGCCTTCATCGGCAAGCCGTAGTTGATGACGTGGCTGATGCTCGGCACGTCGATGCCGCGCGCGGCCACGTCTGTTGCGACCAGCACCTTCAGCTGTTGCGTGCGCAGGCCTTGCAGCACGCGGTTGCGACGGCCTTGCGGCATGCCGCCGTGCAACGACGCGACCGCGTGGCCCATGTCGGCCAGCCGATCGGCCAGCCAGTCGGCATCACGCTGCGTGCTGGTGAACACCAGCGCCTGCTCCATCGCGCGCTCGGTGAGGATGTGGTCGAGCAATGCGTTCTTGTGGTTGTGGTTGTCGGCCCAGTGCAAGCGCTGCTCGATGTTCTCGTGCGTGTCGGTGTGCGACGAGACATCGATGCGCTGCGGGTCGCGCAACAGGTTCTGCGCCAGGCGGCCGACGTGGCCGGCGAAGGTGGCGCTGAACATCACCGTCTGGCGCGTGGCGGGTACGTGGTCGGCAATGGTGTTGATGTCGTCGATGAAGCCCATGTCGAGCATGCGGTCGGCTTCGTCGAGCACCAGCAGTTCGACGTTTTCGAGCACGGCCTTGCCGGTCTGCAGGTGGTCGAGCAGGCGGCCTGGGGTCGAAATCAGAATGTCCAGCGGGCCGCGCAGTGCCTTGATCTGCGCTGGGTAAGGCACGCCGCCGACGACGGTGGCCACGCGCAGGCCCTGCACATGACGGCCGTAGACAGTGGCAGCCTTGGCGACCTGCATGGCGAGTTCACGCGTCGGCGTCAGCACCAGGATGCGCGGGCCGTAGACGGTGGCGCGATCGCACTTTTGCGTGGTGTCGGCACGTGCGGCGATGACACGTTCAAGTGCAGGCAGGATGAACGAAGCGGTCTTGCCGCTGCCGGTGCTTGAGGAAACCATCAGGTCTTTGCCGGCGAGGGCCAGCGGAATGGCCTTGATCTGCACTTCGGTGGCGGTTTCGTAGCCGGCGTCGGCGACGGCCTTGGTCAGGGTTTCATGGAGACCCAGGTTGGCGAATGTCATGTCGTACTTTCATATGCGGTGCCAGCACTGCGCACAAAGGCGCAACGCCATGGGGCACCCGTCGGCTCAATGAACCGACAAGGTCAGGTCGCTAAAAGAAGGTTCGCTTTGAGAACGGTGAAGCGGAACAGTCAAGCGACGGCATCGCCGCCGACCGTTGCCTGCAGATGCCATCGGGTGACGGCACCGGCTCAAAGCGCTATCGAGACCGGCCGCACTGAACTGCGTGGGCTGACTCGAACGGGGTCAGAGGGGATGAACGAGCATCGATCACAACAACTGCGCCGATGGGCTGGCGAGGAATCGTCGATGCGAGCGAAGCCTTAGAGTTTACCCTGAATCTCTGTTGTTGTGTAGCCCACCACAGAGTCGGCGCAGTGCACACGCGATCGCTCGCGCGGTCAGGCACGTCGGTAACATCGATTCAAACGTCGTCGTACAATAAAATGATCGATATGAACACTGTCACCGTCTCACCCAAATTCCAGATCGTCATTCCGCTCGACGTGCGTCGCCGCATGAAGCTCGAACCTGGGGCGAAATTGATGGTGGTCGAGTTCAACGGTGGCCTGCGGCTGGTGCCGCTGAAGCCACCATCTGCGTTGCGCGGCATTGCGCGGGGCATCAGCGCGGAGCTGTACAGCGAGCCGGACCGCGTGCTGTGAAGCCGCGCGGCGTGAAGGCGCTGTCATCGCGGCGCACATCGCAGCGCGTCGTCGCCGTCAAACCGATCGTTCTCGACTCATCTTGCTGGATCGAATACTTCGCTGACACCGATCGCGCCGATCTGTTCGCCTCAGCCATCGAATCACCTGAGTTGTTGATCGTGCCGGTGTTAACGGTCTACGAAGTCATCAAGAAACTGTCCCGTGATGCGGGCGACGAAGTGGCCACCGCGGCGCTGTCACTGATGCAACGTGGACGTGTGGTGCCCATAGACCTGAACGTCACGCTGGAGGCGACGGTCAACGGATTGCCGATGGCCGACAGCCTGATCTACGCAACGGCCGTGCATCACGACGCATTGCTGTGGACGCAGGACGCCAATTTCGAAGGCTTACCGAGCGTGAACTACTTTCGCAAGCCATGAAGTTGTCTGCCTCTCCCAGTCGGTGAAGGTGGCGGCGGTATCCTCATCACTCGCTTTCCCACACCCATGGCTGGCATCCACATCACCGACATCGAAGCCGCCATCAACTGGTGGCGCGAGCGTTCTCCCTCGCCCGACGGCATCACCGCCTGCCGCGAGGTGCGGGCGCTGGCCGAGGTGTACGCGCTGATGGTCCATTACCACGAGACCGAATGCGACGACGCCAGCATGCCGACTCCGGCACACGAGGCGTGGCTGGCCTGGTATGCGACCACGCCCGACGCGCCGTGCATCGCCATCTGCTCGACGAGCCAAGGCGACGCGGTGTGCAAAGGCTGCGGGCGCAGCTTCGACGAGGTCCAGAACTGGACCGTGATGTCGCCCGCGGAGAAGCGTGTGACCTGGCGGCGCATCACGATGGACGGCACCGCTTGGCGCTTCAACCGCTATGCCGAGCGGGCCCGCGAGTTGCCGCCAGCCGACCCCCCGGCCTGAATCGCAAGATTCGGGGTGCATGTGGGCGCGCAGCGGTCTAAATTGGCCACCACAGACCGACCCCGCCGGACCGTAGGACACGTCGATGCACCCTGATGACAGCCCGCCATCCACCCCGCCACACGCCGCTCTGGTGGCCGAGCTGTGCCGCCACATCGAACGCGCGGAACCACCGCCCACGCTCGGCGAACTGGCCGCAAAAGCTGGGCTGAGCCGCTACCACCTGCACCGTGTGTTCAAGGCGGTGACCGGCGTGACGCCGAACGACTACGCGCGCTCGTTGCGCGCTCGCCGCATGCGTGACGCGTTGATCGGCGCCCCCTCGGTGACCCAGGCCATCTACGATGCGGGCTACGCCAGCAGCAGCCGCTTCTACGAGGAATCGGCGCAGGTGCTGGGCATGACGCCGTCGGCTTACCGCGCGGGCGGCGCTGCCACCGAGATCCGCTTTGCGATCGGCCAGAGCTCGCTCGGCGCGATCCTGGTCGCGCAAACCACTTGCGGCGTCTGCGCGATCCTGCTCGGCGACGATCCGGACGTGCTGCTGCGCGATCTGCAAGACCGATTCCCGAAGGCGCACCTGATCGGCGGTGACACCGACTTCGAGCAGACGGTGGCAAAAGTGGTGGGCTTCATCGAGGCGCCGGGCATCGGCTTGTCGCTGCCGCTGGATTTGCGCGGTACCGCCTTCCAGCAGCGGGTGTGGCAGGCGCTGCGCGGCATTCCGCCGGGCCAGACGGCCAGCTACAGCGACATCGCGCGACGCATCGGCGCGCCGACCTCGGTGCGCGCCGTGGCGCGCGCCTGCGCAGCTAACCCGGTGGCACTGGCCGTGCCCTGCCACCGGGTGCTGCGCATCGATGGCGGCATCTCGGGCTACCGCTGGGGCGTCGACCGCAAGCGCGCGTTGCTGGCGCGCGAGGCCGCCGCCGTCAACACGCCTTGACGCCCGTTCAGTCCCGCACAGGCAACACGCTCGCGCTGTTCGACGACGCAGCCGAAGCACCGCGCGCCGAGCCGCTGGCGCCCGAGGCCATCGTCTGGCGTGGCGGCGCACGGGCATTCGATCAGGTTTTGCTCGCGGCCGTCGCCGAAGTCACCTCGCAAGCACCGTGGCGGCACCTGATCACGCCGGGCGGCTTTCGGATGTCGGTGGCGATGACCAGCTGCGGCGACGCCGGCTGGGTCAGCGACCGCCGCGGCTACCGCTACGACCCGATCGACCCCGACAGCGGCAAGCCGTGGCCGCCGATGCCCGAGGTCTTCCGCGAACTGGCCGCCCTTGCAGCGACGCAGGCGGGCTTCAATCAATTCGATCCGACGTCTGCCTGATCAACCGCTACGTGCCCGGCGCCCGGCTGACACTGCATCAGGACCGCGATGAACGTGACGGCCTGGCACCGATCGTCTCGGTGTCGCTCGGCCTGCCCGCCGTGTTCCAGTTCGGCGGACCGAAGCGCAGCGACCCGACGCGGCGCGTTCCGCTCGTGCACGGTGATGTGGCGGTGTGGGGCGGCCCGGCGCGCTTTTTCCACCACGGCGTGCTGCCGCTGAAGCCCGGCTGTCACCCGCTCACCGGCGAGCAGCGCATCAACCTGACCTTCCGCCGCGCGCGCTGAGCCGCGCCCCCGCGTTCAGCCAAACAGCTCGGCGTAGCTCACACTGGCGGTGCCGAACTTGCCGACGACGATGCCACCAGCGCGGTTGGCGTGCGGCATCGCCTCACGCGCGTCCCGGCCGGCCGCCAGCAGCACGGCCATCGTTGCGATCACCGTGTCGCCGGCGCCTGTGACGTCGAACACCTCACGCGCGTGCGCCGGCAGGTGCAGTACGCCGCGGTCGTCGAACAGGCTCATGCCGTCTTCCGAGCGGGTCAGCAACAGCGAGCCCACGCGCAGCTGGGCGCGCAATGCTTGCGCCCGTTCGGCCAGTTGCGCATCGCTGTTCCAGGCGCCCACCACCTGCGCCAGTTCACCCCGGTTCGGGGTGATCACGGTGGCGCCGGCATAGCGCGCGTAGTCGCTGCCTTTCGGGTCGACCAGCACCGGCTTGCCGGCCGCGCGCGCCGACTCGATCATCTGCACGATGTGGGTCAGTCCGCCCTTGCCGTAGTCGGAAAACAGCACCGCATCGTGTTGCGGCAGTTCGCGCTCGAAGGCATCGAGCGCCTGTATCAACACCTCGTGGTCGGGCTCGTTCTCGAAATCGATGCGCAGCAACTGCTGCGAGCGCCCGATGACGCGCAGCTTGACGATGGTGCGCAGCGACGCATCCTCACCGAGGCAGGCCTCGATGCCTTGCTGTGCCAGCAGCGCACGCAGGCTGGTCGCGGCCGCGTCGCTGCCGATCACCGTCAGCAGCGTCACCCGCGCACCCAGTGTCTTGACGTTCAGCGCCACATTGGCCGCACCACCGAGCCGCTCCTCTTCGCGCGAGATGCGCACCACCGGCACCGGCGCTTCGGGCGAAATGCGGTCGACCGCGCCGTGCCAGTAGCGGTCGAGCATCACGTCGCCGACGACCAGCACGCGGCGCTGCGCGAGGTCCGCAGGCGTTGGAATCACCACAGGGCTCCCAGGCCGAGACGGCGGGCGTAAGCGTGCAGATTCATGGGGTGGTGTGCATGCAGTGTGCAAAGGCATCGATCAGACCCGGGTTATATCAAGTGCCGCCGTGGCGCTATCAACAACACGCAGTGGAACTGTTTGCCGCAGCCTGTCCCACCTCAGAGGGAGGTGCCGAGGGAGCCGATTCCGCCGCTGTTCAGAGCAGCACACGGCGCTCGCACCCGCCCGAGGGCCCTCGCGGAGGGGACAGCCAAACACGGCGCCGATCTGCAGAATTTCCACAGGTCGAGCCCTCGGGCACCCGACCGCTTCCCTCAACCTGAACTGTCTGGAGAACCACATGATCCGCTTCCTGATCGCCCTGCTGATGGCCACCATCGCCTTCGCCTCCCAAGCCGCCGTCGAACTCAACAAGGCCTCGCAAGCCGAACTCGAAACCGTCAAGGGCATCGGCCCGAGTATGTCGACCAAGATCGTTGGCGAGCGCAAGAACGGCGCGTTCAAAGACTGGTCCGACGTGGTGACCCGCGTCAAGGGCGTCGGCCCCGGCAACGCGTCGAAGTTTTCGGCCGACGGCCTGACCGTCAACGGCACCGAGTTCAAGCCCGAACTGGTCGCATCGAACAAGCCGGCCGCACGCGTTGGCAAGAAAGAAGCCGCGCCGAAGAAGTGAGGGCCCTGCGCTGATATCAAGCTTCTGCTATCGAGCCCCGCTGCGGCGGGGCTTTTTCATGGCCACCGACAATCAGTCGAGCCTTCGACTCAGACCACCGATGTCCACACCGTCCACAGCATGCCCCTGCGGCACCGCTACGCCTTATTTAAACTGCTGCGGCCGCTTCCATACCGGCCCGCAGCACCTAATGGCGCCCACTGCCGAAGCGCTGATGCGGTCGCGCTACAGCGCTTACACCTTGCAGTTGGACGACTACCTGCTTGCCACATGGCACCCGAGCACCCGGCCGACCCCGCCGTTGCACCACGAGCCCGGTCTGCGCTGGCTCGGGCTGCAGGTGCTGAGCCATGAGCAGACCGCCGCCGACCACGCGCAAGTCGAATTCGTCGCCCGCAGCAAATTGACAAGCCGCGCGCATTGGCTGCACGAGCACGGCCGCTTCGTTCGCGAGCGCGGCCGCTGGCTGTACCTGGACGGCGTGGTCAGCTAAACGCCCGCGGTGCGTGCGCTAAACTTACACTCGGTGTGGGGGGGTAGCTCAGCTGGGAGAGCGTCGCGTTCGCAATGCGAAGGTCGGGAGTTCGATCCTCCTCCTCTCCACCATCCACACATCCCAAGAGGCCACTCCCCGGTTTCACGTCGCCTTCGCGCCGCGAGTCGCCCATCATGCTTTGCAGCCGTCATTGGTCAGCATTTCGCTAAGAGATGCTGCGTCCATCCACCGTTGCGAATCCATGGGCGGCCGTCATGTATGCACACTAGATCTGCACGCGCGTCCCCAGCTCCACGACGCTGTTGTGCGGCAGCTTGAAAAAGTCCGCCACGCTTCCCGCGTTGCGCGACATAGCTGCGAACAGAGCCTCACGCCATTGAGCCATGCCTGCACCCGGCGTGGGTACAACGATCTCACGGCTGAGGAAGTACGAAATAGCACCCTGATCGATGGCCAGCCCCTGCTGATTCGAGCAATG
>JANPNF010000359.1:0-2096 GCA_031427315.1 Burkholderiales bacterium
GTCGCCACCGACCTGGACAGCGGCCAGGCGATCCTGTTCCAGCGCGGTGACGCGGGCACGGCAGTGCGCGCCTCGAGCGCGGTGCCGGCCGTCTTCCTGCCGGTCAAGATCGGCGACCGCGCGTATGTCGACGGCGGCCTGGTGTCGCCGGTACCGGTGCGGTTTGCCCGCCAGATGGGCGCCGAGCTGGTGCTGGCGGTCGACATCTCGAACCCGCCCGAAGGCCAGGCCACCGGCGACGCGATGCGCATGCTGCTGCAGACCTTCGCCATCATGGGCAAGAGCATCAACGCCTTCGAGTTGCGCGACGCCGATGTGGTGCTGCGCCCGCGCATGGCCGGTGTCGGCAGCGCCGACTTCGCCTCGCGCCAGCGCGCGATCCTGGCCGGCCGCGAGGCGGCGCTGGCGGGCCTGAGCGATCTGCGCGCGCGCATAGCCGCGTTGACGCGCTAGAGTCTGCTCGCTGACGGACGCATCGAATCTCGCGCCAAGCCCTCGTGAGTCCCGGACTCTTGCGTGTTGCCACAGATCCAGTGACCTGCCGCGCTATGCCATTGCAGCCGAACCGTCGCAGCTTCCTGAGCCAGTCGCTGGCTGCCGCTGGGCTGATCGGACTGGCGCCCGTCCGCACGCTGGCCGCCGAGAGCTTGCTCGTCCCCAACGTCACCGGCCTGTACTCCGTCCACGTGAGTCGAATCGAGACACCTCGTACTGCGGCGGACGTGTCGATGCACCTCAGGGGCTGGCCGGGCAAGATTGCCATTGGCGGCGGGCGCTTCAGCATGGGTGGGCAAGTGGCCGTCAAGGGTGGGATGCACCTCGACATGCGGCAACTGAACCAATTGGTGTGGCTGCGAGTGGCGGAACGCACGGTGCGGGTGCAGGCCGGCATGCGTTGGCGAGACCTGCAAGACCACCTGGATCCGCTGGATCTCGCAGTCACGACGATGCAGAGCTATTCCAACTTTACGGTCGGCGGATCGGTATCTGTCAATGCCCACGGTCGTTACGTCGGGCATGGGCCGGTCGGACATAGCGTGCGGGCTTTGCAGTTGGTGCTGGCGGATGGTTCGATCGTCGAAGCCAGCCCGACTGCCCAACCTGAGCTTTTTCGGGCGGCTATCGGCGGCTATGGAGCCGTGGCCGTCATCACGGAGGAGCTCGCGTCGAACGTGAGAATCAAGCGTGTGGTGGAGAACGTGCCGCTGCACCGCTATGTCGAGCACTTCAAACAGACAGTACTCGCGAGTCAGCAAGCCGTCTTGCATAACGCAGACCTGTTGCCTCCGATGTTCGACGCCCCGGTCAGCGTGACATGGATGCGTGCGTCCGAGCATGAGCCGTTGACCGAATCCGAGCGGCTGGTGCCCCGTGGTCAGTCTTACGATCTCGAGCAAAACGTCATCTGGGCCATGACCGAGTTGCCTGGCGGCAAGCGTCTGCGCAAGTCGGTCGTACACCCACTGTTGACGCGCAAACCGGCCGTCAAGTGGCTGAACCACGAAGCAAGCCTGGACGTGGCACAGCTCGAGCCCAGAACGCGTGCGGTGTCGACCTACGTGCTGCAGGAGTACTTCATTCCTGAACGGAATTTCCTGCCGTTCGTTCGCGCAATGGCGAAGGTGCTGCGCGCCCACGGGGTTGAGGCCATCAACGTCTCGATACGCCATGCACACGCAGATCAGATGTCGCTGCTGCCCTGGGCACCCGAAGACGTTTTCGCCTTCGTTCTCTACTACAAGCAGCGGACCTGGCGGGCTGCACAGGACGCCGTTGGGCGCTGGACACGAGAGCTCATCGACGTTGCGCTGCGCCATGAGGGTCGGTATTACCTGCCTTATCAACTCCATGCGACAACGCGGCAGTTCGAAGCGGCCTACCCGGAAGTCACACAGCTGCGCCGCGTAAAGCGACGGGTGGACCCAACGGGCAAGCTCTCTAACGAACTCTGGCGTAAGTACCTTTGACCGCGGCTGGGTTGCAAGTACAGGGCGGCCGAGGCGTCACGGCCGCAGCAATACAAACGGCCCGGTATTGCCACCGGGCCGCGAAAGGTGCCGTCGGACCTGGCACCCAAAGACACGATTGCCGAGTTC
>JANPNF010000360.1:0-15655 GCA_031427315.1 Burkholderiales bacterium
CGAAGGCTTCAAACCTTTGACTGCTCCGGTGGTGAAAAGCGCTGCGGTGGGCCGCTGTGTGGAGTGAAGTCAAGGAGGAGGGCCGGCGGGATTTGAGCCGAAGCGAAGGGTTCGTGAACCGGCCCGGAGGACATGAACGCAACACAGCGGCCCACCGCCGCGCTCGCGCACCGATCTCACCACATCACCAGTCTTCTTTGACAGCCAGCGCCATGTCACGTCCGGCGGCGCGCCGTGCGGCAAGGCCTGCGGTCAACGTGCCTGCGGCAACCACCGCGGCGCACAGCGCTGCCAGCCGCGCCCACGGCAGCAACAGGTCCATCGTCCAGTGGAAGCTCTGCGGGTTGACGACACCCACCAGCACCCCGCTGACTGCGATGCCGAGAGCCAGGCCGAGCAGCGCGCCGGCGGCTGTCCACACCGCGCCTTCAGTAGTGACCACGGTGAGCACCTGGCGCCGCGTCAGCCCCAGGTGCGCAAGCAGGCCGAACTCCTTGCGACGCGCCAACACCTGCGCTGAAAAACTGGCGGCGATGCCGAACAGCCCGATCGCGATCGCCACGCCCTGTAGCCAGTAGGTGACGGCGAAGCTGCGGTCGAAGATGCGCAGCGAGATCGCACGGATCTCGCCGGCCGAGGCGAATTCGATCAGCTCGCCGTCCATGCCGTGGCGGGGGGCGAGTGCGCGCAATTGCTGCTGCACAACTGACACGTCGGCGCCGGGTTGCAGCCACAGCGCCAGGTCGTTGATGCGCATGTCGCCGGTGAGTCGGTGCCAGTCGTCGGTGGCCAGCACGACCGCGCCGTGCTGCCGCGCGTAGTCGCGCCACACGCCGCGCACGAACACGGTTGTTTTTTCACCGGTCGGCAAGGGCAGCGTGAGCCGGGTGCCAGCGGCTGCGCCGTATAGCGTCACCATCGCCTCGCTCACATAAGCCGCGGTCTCGCCCGCAGGCAGCGCGGCCAGCTCGCCGACCAGCGGCAGCGAACGTGCCGCATCAGCCAGTGGCCGCGCGATCAGTGCTGCTGCCGGCTGCGCTGGATCGATCTGCACCGAGGACACACGCAGCGTTTCGATGCGCGCCACGCCCTTGACGCGGGCGGCGTCGGCCACCCATCCGGGCGCGAGAGTGATCACGTCGCTGCCGCCGGTTGAGGCGCTGGCCCGCGCATACAGATCGGCCGGCAGCACGGTGCCCAGCCAGGTGGTGATCGAGTCGCGAAAGCTGGCCACCATCACCGTCAGCGCGACCGACAGCGCGAGGCTGGCCACCACACCGGCCACCGCGACGGTGGCGGTGCGGCGCTGATGCCGTGCGCGCTCGACCGCCAGCAGCGCCAGCGCCTGCTGCGGTGGCGCAATGCCGCGCAGCAGCAGGCCGACGCCGCCAGGCACGCAGACGATGCCGCCGAGCAGCAGCAGCGCCACCGACACATACGCCGCCAGCGGGATGTCGAACACCGGCGGCACGAACAGCAGCGCGAGGGCGGTGGCGATCAACACCGGGCCGAGCCACGGCGCTCGGTTGTCTGTCGCGTCGTCCCCCAGGCCCTTAAGCGCCTGCGCCGGTGCCAGCCGCTGCGCCTCGCGGGCGGGCAGCCAGCCGCCGACCAGCGCCGCGGCCACGCCGAGCGCGCCATAGGCCAGCGCGGCGGGCAGGCTGAAATGCAGCGTGGGTGCGACGCCGGGGAAGTAACCCCCGCCGAGATCGCCCGCCAGCAAGCGCAAGGCGGCCGCGGCCAGGCCCGTTCCGAGCGCCAGGCCCAGCACGCTGCCAGCGATGCCCAGCAGCGCCGATTCGGCCAGCACCAGCCGCAGCCGCTGCGCTGCACCCAGGCCCAGCACGCCGAGAAGTGCGAATTGCGGCTGCCGTTGCGCGACCGACAGCGACAGGATCGAGAACACCAGGAAGGCGCCGGTGAACAGCGCCACCAGCGCCAGCACGGTGAGGTTGACGCGGTAGGCGCGCGACACGTTCGACACCCGCTGGGCCGCTTCGTCCGGCGTGGTGGCGCGCACGCCTTGCGCGGCGAAGTCCTGCAGGCGCAGCGAGGCGACGACCTTGTCTCGATCAGCGCCTGGCTTCAAGCGCACGTCGATGCGGCTCAGCTTACCCAGCAGGCCGAGCAGCGCCTGCGCGCCGGCGATGTCGATCACCGCCAGCGGTGGGCCACCAGCCGCCACGCTGCCGTGCACACGCAGCGTGGCGACGCCATTCGGTGTCTGCAGCCGCAGACTGTCCGCCGCGCCCAGCCGCTGCCGCGCCGCCGCGTTCAAGGCCACCGCGTCAGGGTCGAACAGACCCAGGCGATCAGGCTCGTTCGCTTTGTCGGATGTGGACAGCTTCGGCAGCAGCGCTGGCGACATCGGTGCCACGACCAGCGCGTCGATGCCCAGCAGGCGCAGCGGCACGCGCTTTGCCGTGCCCTGAGCGTCTTTGGTGAGTGCCTGCGTCTCGACCTCGACCACCGGGCTGGCGAGTGCGACGTCAGGGTGGGTTGCGACACGTGCATACAGTGCCTCGTCGAACCCGCCGCGCTGGCCTCGCAATTCGAAATCGGGCTGGCCGTCGATCGAGCGCACCGCGGCGCTGAATTCACCGAGCGCGGATTGATTGATCAATTGCACCGAGAACGCCAGCGCCACACCCAGCGTCACCGCCAGCAACGCCGCCGCCTGGCGCCACGGGTGGTGCCGCCACTCGGGCCAGGTCAGGTGCGTCAGCAGCGCGAGCATCGGCTCAGCTTGGTGCCGGTGCGGCCCCCGCCACCATGCCGTGGGCGGTCAGCGTCAGCACCCTGTCCGCCCGTGCCGCTGCGGCGCGCGAGTGGGTGACCAGCACGCAGGCCGCGCTCTGATTGCGAACCTGTGCCGACAACAAATCCATCACCTTGTCGGCGGTGGCCGGGTCGAGGTTGCCGGTGGGCTCGTCGGCCAGAATCAACGCCGGCCGGTGCACCAGCGCGCGGGCGATCGCCACGCGTTGCAGCTGGCCGCCAGACAGCGTTTGCGGCAGCCGATCGGCCAGTGCATCGAGGCCGACGGCCTGCAGCACCTCGTGCACCCGCGCCGCATCGGGCTGGTTTTGCAACAGCAACGGCAAGCCCACGTTGTGCGCCACGCTCAGGTGCGGCAACACATGGAAGGCCTGGAACACGAAGCCCAGGTGCGCGCGGCGGAACAGCGCCTGTGCCGCTTCGCCGAGCCCAGTGATGTCGGTGCCAGCGATGTACACCGACCCGGCCTGCACCGTGTCGAGCCCCGCGATGCAGTTCAGCAGCGTCGATTTGCCGACACCGGATTCACCGAGGATCGCGACGAACTCGCCGCGCTGCAGTTGCAGGTCGACGCCCGCAAACACCGGCTCGCCGCCGTAACGCTTGGACAGCGCGCGGACGTCGAGCAGCAGCGGTGACAGAGGAGGTTGTGGGTGCGACATGGCAAGCGGCGCGATTGTCAGCGCAGCCGCCGCAGGCCGCGCGGCCGTCTCACGATGCCCCTGAAGTGCAGGGCTGCCGTTACGCCTTGTCGCGACCGCGAAAGGGATGTTGGCGCGCGGCGCGATAGAGTGAACTGCATGAGCTGTGAACCAAAGACCGTTGTCTGCGACGGTGCGAGCGACGCGCACCACACCACACGACAGGAGGCCTCGCGCTGGTGGCGCCGCGGTGTTGCGATCGGCCTGACCGTGGTGGCCTTGGTGATCGGCGCCTGCGCCAGCCCGTCGCCGCGGCCTCCGACCTCGTTGCCTGCACCGCTGCCCACGCCCCCACCCATGCCCCCACCCACGCTCGCGCAGGAGCGCGAGCGGCTGGCCGGGCTGTTCGACGGCACACCAGTGGTGCTGGCAATCGATCGCGACGGCAGCCTGCGCGCCGAGGTGCCGCTGCGCTTTTGTTTCGAGCCTGCCCGCGCGGTGGTCAAGCCGCCGCTGGCGGCCTTGCTCGACCGGCTGGCCAGCAGCCCGGCGACACGCGGCGGTCTGTGGTCAATCGCAGCGCCGGGTGATCCCACCGGCAAGGGCAGCACGCTCACGAACGAGCGTGCCGCCAGCCTGCGCGACTACCTGGTGGGCCGCGGCGCCGATGCCTCGCGCGTAACGGTCGCGGCGGGACTTTCTGGCCATCCGAACGCGGTGGTCACCGTGGTGGTCAAGGTACCGAGCGGAAAGACCGTGCCGCGTTGATGCGGGTGTGACGCGGGTGTGACGCGGGCTCAGCCCGGCGACGAGAGCATCGCATCGGCGAACTTCAACGCGATGGACACCACCTGCGCCTGCGCGTCGGGCGCATCGCAGGCCACCACGGTGCGCTGCGGCATGCTGCGCAGCCAGGTCAGCTGGCGCTTGGCCAGCTGCCGCGTGGCCGCAATGCCGCGTTCGGGCAGTTCGCTCAGGTCGTCGGCCTCCAGCGCCTCCCAGGTCTGCCGGTAGCCGACGCAGCGCATGGAAGGCAGGTCGGCGTGCAGATCGCTGCGCTGCATCAGCGCATGCACTTCGTCGACCAGCCCGGCATCGAGCATCTGCGCGAAACGTGCTTCGATGCGCTGGTGCAGCCAGGCGCGGTCGGCGGGTTCCAGCGAGATCAATGGCGGCATCTCGACCGCGGCTTTGCGCTGATGGAATGACGACAAGGGCGCACCACTGACGCGCTGCACTTCGAGCGCGCGCTGAATGCGCTGCCGGTCGCCGGGCGGCAGGCGCGCGGCCATGATGGGGTCGACGCGCTTGAGCTCGCGGTACAGCGCATGCAGCCCTTCGCGCTCGCATTGGTCATCGAGGGCGGCGCGTACGGCGCGGTCAGCGGCCGGCATCGCGTCCAGGCCTTCGAACAGCGCCTTGAAATACAACATCGTGCCGCCCACCAGCAAGGGCAGGTGGCCACGCGTGTGGATCTCACCGATCAACCGCTGCGCATCGCCCACGAACCGCGCGGCCGAGTAGGCCTCGCTCGGTTCGATGATGTCGATCAGGTGGTGCGGCACCGCGGCGCGCTCAGCAGCACTCGGCTTGGCGGTGCCGATGTCCATGCCGCGGTAGACCAGCGCCGAATCGACGCTGATGACCTCGACCCAGCGCGGTGGCTGCCTCTCGGCCAGCGCCTGCGCGATGGCGAGCGCCGCTGCGGTCTTGCCGCAGGCGGTGGCACCGGCCAAGCACAGCATGTTTGTCAGTCGGGGAAGTGGGGTGGCGGGCATCGGGGTTTCAGGGGGTCTGCGCCGCGCGAGTATGGATGGAAGCAGGCGGTAGTCGGACGGCGATCAAAAACCATAATCGGTAATGCGAATCAATGCTATTGCGGTTATAGTTTTTCGAACGGAGGAGCAACGGTTCTTCCAGCGTGAAGGAAAAGGGCAACATGAAAACAAGAGATTTCGTTCGGTGGAGCGTGCGAGCTGCCGGTGGCTTGGTCAGCGTCCCGTTGCTGCAGGCGTGCGGCGGCGGATCGAAGGGCGACACGGTCGTGCCGCCGCTGGCCATACGAAACGCGTACCGGCGTGTCGATCTGTTGGCCAGCAAGGCCTCATGCGGTGCGCCGTTCACCGTCCCGGGTTTCGTCGATGCCTGGGGCATCGCGCTCCGGCCAGCCGGAGCCGGCGGGGCGTCGTACGAGTTTGTCGGCGATGTGTCGGCGTCGGGCGCCGACGCTTTGAGCACCAGCGCCAGCATCGGCAAGACGACTGGTGTGGCGTTCAACGGCGCGCCGATCAACTCGAACCAGTTTCGGGTGACGACGCAGTCGGCCGTCGTCGAAGGCGTCAGCGTGACCTTTAACGGTTCGGCTCGTTTCATCTTCGTTACCGATTCGGGCAGTTGTCGGCCTGTACCGACTGCGCCGCGAGCGGCACCACGGTGCGCCGCAATGGCCCGGCGCAACTGGTGTACGACGGCACGCCGCTCGGCATGTCCCTGTTCGGTGTGGCGGTCAACACCGCCACCTGGGACACGCTGTGGGTCGCCGATTTCCGCACCACCCCGCAGATTCGGCACTGTCGGCGGCGCCGGCAAGATCGCTGCGTTCAACCAGAGCACCGGCCGCTTTATGGACTACCTGCGCGACGAATCGGGCACTGCCATCGGCCTCTTCGGCTCGTTGCGCTACGCCAACTGACTACACACCGACCGGGCGGTGTGTCGCCGGCCGTCGCACTTTCGCAGCGTCTCTGCTCCTCCTCCACCACCTCATCATTTGGAATTCACCGTGCAGAAAAACAGCGCTCTCCATCTTTTTTCGCTCAACGCCCTGGCACTGAGTCTCGCCCTGGCCTTCGGTCCCGCTCACGCGCAGAGCACGCAGGCCGATCTGGTCAAGAAGCTCGATGCGCTCGCGTCGGAGATCGACAAACTCAAGGCCGAGTTGCAGCAGCTCAAGACCAAGCAGGACGAAACACCGGCCGCCATCGCTGCGTCGACCAAAGCCGCCACCACGGCGGCCACAACGGCAGCGACCAGCGCCGCCACTACCGCCGCCACCACCGCCGCCACCGCAGCAGCGACGGCCGCCGTTGCCAGCGGCGGCAGCGGCTTGTCGGCCACACGGCTGACGGGCTACGGCGAGATTGCCTACACCCGCCCTCGGCGCGAAAGCAAGAATTCACAGGCCGACGTCGGCCGCTTCGTGATCGGCTTTCAGCACCGCTTCGACGACCGAACCAAGGTGGTGGGCGAGCTCGAAGTCGAGCACGCGGTCACGTCGGCCACTGACCGAGGCGAAGTGGCCGTCGAACAAGTCGTCATCGAACACAAGTTCAACGACACCTTCGGCGGGCGTGCCGGGCTGTTCCTGATTCCGATCGGGCTCATCAACCAGAGTCATGAGCCGACGGCCTACTACGGCAATTTCCGTCCGATGGTCGAGATGGCAATCATCCCGTCGACCTTGCGCGAGATCGGGCTGCAGGCCTTCGGCGAGCACGACAACGGCATCTCGTGGAGTGCCGGCCTGTCCACCGGCCCCGACCTGACGAAGTGGGATCCGTTGTCCGCCGAGGGTGTGGAATCGCCATTGCGATCGGTGCACCAGGAAGGGCAACTTGCGAAGGCGCGCAACCTGTCGCTGTTCGGGGCGGTCGATTGGCGCGGCATCCCTGGCTTGCGTGTCGGCGCGGCCTTGATCACCGGCAAGACGGGGCAAGGGCAATCGGACTTTGCGGCGCGCAATGCGCGCTACACCTTGTGGGACGTGCACACCAACTGGACCCCCGGCGCCTGGGATTTGACCGCGCTGTATGCGCGCGGCACGATCACCGGCGCCAGCAAGCTCAACGCCACCTTCGGCCCTGGAGCGGCCCCGGTGCCCAGCCTGTTCGACGGCTTCTATGCCCAAGCCGCCTACAAATTCAGGCTGGTGGACGACTACACGCTGTCGCCGTTCGTGCGCTACGACATCATCAATACCGGCCGAGATTTCGACGGTGTAGCCGTACAGCGCTACCGAACCGAGGGCATCGCCACCGTCGGTGTGAATTTCAATATCTCTCCATCGATCGTCTTCAAGGCCGATTACCAGCGCCACCGCGTGGTCAAGGACAACGACCGCTTTAGCCTCGGCGTGGGTTACTCGTTCTGAGTTCGCGATGAGTCGCATCCACTGGCTGACGGCGCCCGCGTGGGCAGCGGTGGGCGTCAGCGCCTTTGCCAGCTCGTACGCCACGCCTGAGCAAGCCGCCCAGCGCAGCTTCCCGGAGGCCACACAGTTCAGGGACGGCACGGCACAACTGACGCCCGAAGAGATGCAGGCCGTTGCTGCCGTCTCGGGCCTGCCGGCGCGTTCGGCAGCGTGGCGGGTGCAGACCGCGATGAAGGGCGATGCGGTGCTGGGCGTGGTTGTGTTCGACAGCGTGATCGGCAAGTTCGAGTTGATCGACTACGCGGTGGGCATTGCCAGCGACGGCAAGATCAGCAACGTCGAAATCCTCGCCTACCGCGAAAGCCACGGCTACGAGGTGCGCTTGCCTGGCTGGCGCAGGCAGTTCGTCGGCAAGGGGGCCGAATCGGCGCTGCGCGTCAGCGACGACATCGCCAACATCAGCGGCGCGACGATGAGCAGCACCCACGTGACCGACGGCGTGCGGCGCATCGTCGCAGTAGTCGCCACCTTGAAGCGCAGCGGGAAGCTGTGAGTCTGCCGTGGCGCCGCCGTGCCAAACCCGGGCTCGGCACCCAGGTGGAAATCACGGTCCTGGCGGACGGCGAGCCCGAACTGATGCGCGCGACCGATGCGGCGTTCTCGCGCATTGCCGACATCCACCGCGCGATGAGTTTTCATGAAGCGACCAGCGAGGTGCGGGCGTTGGCGCGTGCGCCCGCGGGCGCCCAGCTGAGACTGTGCGCCGACACCTGCCAGGTGCTGCGGCTGGCCCTCGAACTCGAACGCGACAGCGGCGGGATCTTCAACGTGGCGGTGGCGCCGTGGCTGGTCGCCTCGGGCGCGTTGCCCGAGTCCGACGGTGCGCAGGCGCCGCTCGCGCGCAGCCTGGCAGCAGGCATCGACTGGGTGAGCGAAGACACGGTGCAGGTGCGCACGCCGCTGTGGATCGATCTCGGTGGCATCGCCAAGGGGTACGCCGTGGATGCTGCCGTCGAGGCGCTGCGCGCCTGCGGTGTGCAGGCCGGCCTGGTCAATGCGGGTGGCGACATGCGGGCGTTCGGTCCGCATGCCCATGTGGTGCACCTGCGCTTTGCCAGCGGCATGAAGGCGATTGCGTCCCTTCAAGACGGCGCGCTGGCATCGTCTTGCCATGCCCACCTGTTCGCCGACGATGTGACGACCACAGCGCCTGTGCCGCATGTGGATCCGCGCAGCGGCCTGGGCGTGAGGTCGCCGAACTCGGTGGTGGTGCAGGCGGCCACTGCGGTGCTGGCCGACGCGCTGACCAAGGTGGCGCTCGTGTGCCCGCAAACCGCCGACCGCCTTTGTAGAAGCCGAGACGCACAATGGCGAGCCTTCGATTATTTCGACGCTTGATGCGTCAGCGGCCCGGCGTGGAGGCCGACATTGCACACACTCATTTTTTGATGAATCACCCGCGATGAACCACCATCACCGACTCGTTGTGTGGCAGCGACGTGTCTTGTACGGCGGCGGTGTCACGCTGATCCTCACGGGCGTGCTCTGGCTCGTCCTGCACTACAGCGTGGGGGCGGGTGCGGGCGAACTGCCGCATCCCGCCGAGGCCTGGTTGATGCGCCTGCACGGCGCGGCGCTGCTGTTGTGGCTGTTTTCACAGGGCACGTTGGCGGCTGCGCATGTGCCGCAAGGCTGGCGAATCGCCGGCAGACGCCGCTGGGCGGGGCAGCGCAACTCCGGGGTAATGCTGTGTGTCTTGAGTGGCCTGCTCGCCGTCACCGGCTACCTGCTGTACTACTTTGCTCCCGAAAGCGTGCGCCCGACATTGGGCTGGGTGCACAGCGCACTCGGCCTGGCAATGGCGGCCCTGCTGCTCAGCCATCGGCGACACACGCGTTCGGGTTCATGATGGCGGCTGGTTCATGCAGGAGACGCTGATGGCCGTGCGCGAGATTCTCAAGATGGGCGACCCGCGGCTGTGGCGGGTGGCGCAACCGGTCACCGCCTTCAACACGCGCGAGCTCGATGCGTTGGTCACCGACGTGTTCGACACCATGCGCGATGCCGATGGGGCCGGTTTGGCGGCGCCGCAGATCGGTGTCGATCTGGCCGTGGTGATCTTCGGCTTCGAGCACAACGCGCGTTACCCCGACGCCGAAGCGGTGCCGCAGACGGTGCTGATCAATCCGAAGATCGTGCATCTCGGCGATGTCGAAGAGGAAGGTTGGGAGGGGTGCCTGTCGGTGCCCGGCCTGCGCGGCGTGGTGCCGCGGGTGGCGCACATCCGCTACAGCGGCTTCGACCCGCGTGGCGAGCCGATCGAGCGCGAGGCCAGCGGCTTCCACGCGCGGGTGGTTCAGCACGAATGCGACCACCTGATCGGCGTGCTGTACCCGATGCGCATCCGCGACTTCAGGCATTTCGGCTACACCGAGGCGCTGTTTCCCGACCAGGTAAACAGCGGTGACGAGTGACGGGACTGTGCGCCGGGTGTAAAGCTGTGTTGCAGCCGCACGCCTCTGTAGGCGTGGCCTCCCGATGTTGCGTTGATGGGGGCATGACCTTCCACACGTTCACTCCCATCGACCACTTCACGCAACGCGCGACCGCGGTGGTTTTGGCGATTCCTGTGCTGTGCGCTGCGTTGCTGACCGCGTCCGCGTCGGTCGCTGCCCAGCCAGTCGGCCCGGGCGGTGGTTACGCCGTCTCCACGCAGGGCAACAGCGCCAACGTTGCGCCCGGCCGTGCCGGCCGCCTGTCCGACGTCACCGGCCAGGTCTGGCTGTACAGCCTCGAGCAGCGCGAGTGGGTCACGGCCGAGCGCAACCGGCCGTTGACCAGCGGCGACCGTCTGGCCACCGACCGGTCGGCACATGCCGAAGTGCGCGTCGGCTCGACCGTGGTGCGGCTCGATGGCGACACTGAATTGGAGGTGCTGCGCCTCGACGATGACCACCTGCAACTGCAACTGCACCGCGGCGCGAGCCAGGTGCAACTGCGCGATGGCGAACTGGCGCAGCAGTTCGAACTGGTTACCGCCGAAGGCCGCTTCCGCACCGACCGCCCGGGCACCTACCGCTTCGACCGGATCGGCAGCCGCACCCAGGCCACTGCACTGAACGGGCAACTCTTCTACGACGGCCAGCAGCAGGCGCTGACGATCGAAAGCGGCCAGCGCGCCGAGTTTCTGTTCGACGGCAACGGCCGCGCGCAGTACGCGATCATCGAACCGAAGCGCGATGCCTTTGCGGCCTGGAACAACGAGCGGGACCGCAGCGCGCGCGAGGCCGCGATCTCGCAGCGTTATGTGTCGCCCGAAATGACCGGTGCCGAAGAGTTGGACCGCTACGGCCGCTGGGAAGAAGACCCCGAATACGGCCCGCTGTGGATGCCGAGCGGCGTGGCGCCGGGCTGGGCGCCCTACACCACCGGCCGCTGGGCCTGGGTACAGCCATGGGGCTGGACCTGGGTCGATGTTTCGCCCTGGGGCTTCGCGCCGTTCCACTACGGCCGCTGGGTGCAGCGCGGGCCGTTCTGGGCCTGGTCGCCCGGGCGCTATGTGGCGCGGCCGGTCTACGCCCCGGCGCTGGTCGGCTGGGTGGGTGGGCCACCGGTCTATCGGCCTGGCGTCAACATCAACATCTCGATCGGTGTGGGCGGTGCCCGCAACTGGTATCCGCTGACCCCGCGCGACCGCTACGTGCCGACCTACCGCAGCAACCCACGCTACGAGCGGGATTGGAACCGGCCGCAGCCTCGGGATCGTGACCGCGACCATGGCCGCGACCGTGATCGTGATGATCGACCGGTCTACGCACCGCCGCAGCCGCGTGTCGATCGAGGCGGGCCTGATCGCGGTGCCAACCCACCGCCGCGGTTCGAAGGCCGGCCCGGCGATGCCAGGCCCGACCGCCGCGATCTCGGGCGTCCTGACGACCGCAATGACCGCAACGATCGCAATGACAGAGGTGAGCGAGGTGACCGAGGCGGTCGGGACGACCGGCATCGTGACGGCGTCGCCGCACCGTCCCAGGCCGCGCCGGTCACGGCGCCGCCGCGCGAACAGCCTGGCCGCCTGGCGCCGATCGTCAGGCCGTCGAGCCCGTTCCCTGCGGCACCCGCGATCGTCAACAACGGCGAGGGTGGACAGGAGCGAGGCCGCCCGTCGCGCGACGATCCTCGGCGCCCGGACCGCGAACGCGATGTCCGCCCGACGGCGTCTGCAGCCCCCGTGGCCCCGGTCGCCCCGGCTGTGCCCGCACCGCCTGCCGCGGCTCGCCCCGCGCCGCGTGACGACGATCGGCGCGGGCGCGTGAACGAGGAGGTCCGTCAGCCGATGGACCGCTCGGGCGACGGACGGTATGGCGGAGCTGCACGCAATGACCGCGGCGACCGGCCGGATCGCCCCGACCGGGGCAATCGTGACAACAACCGAGACAACGGCCGCGACAACAACCGCGGTGATCGACCTGATCCGCGCAACGGGAACTAGAGTAGTGCGCCGATCTTCTGTACTTGGAGCGACTCTGACCGACCTGAAACGGAAGTTGGTCGAGGCGAATGGAGCGGTCGAAGGGTGGCACTCAAGGTTTGACTTGAGCGGCCTGCCGTAGGCGGGTCTATGTAGCACGCACTGCTGCTTAACTCTGTGGGCTGCCGCTTAACCAAGTTAATGAAAACCACGGTAACCCTTTGTCAGGCAAAGACTATCCAGCCGGCACGCGCCTGTTCAGCACCATTAAATTCGTGCAAAAAGCGGCGCGTTTCGATGTGACTCTGCCAGCCGCCTCAGCCCAGCGCAACGGTGGGTATTCGCTACCGTCCCTCAGACCGGCGCGCTGTCGATCTGCTGGTAGGCGTCGCGCAGCCACATCTTCAGGCGCTGGCGGTCCATCATGCCCAGGCCGGTGCTCAACTTGTCGGCGTCGTGCTGCGCCGCCCAAAAGCTGCTGCTCGACGCATCGATCTTCTGGATGATGGTGTCGCTCAGGTGCTTGATGGACACCACAACGGCCCCGAAGCCGAGCGCGCGGTCTTGCTCGCCCGACTGCTCCAGCATGCTGAAATCGTCGCCGCGCATCTGGTTGCGCACCAGCACGTAGTTCAGGCGCGCGCCGAAGCGGTCGAGCAGTTTCTTCAACAGATCCACCGAGTCGCGGCCCGAGTCCATCACATGCCAATAGGTGATCGTGAAGCCCGATTCAGCAGCCATGTCGAGCACGCCGGATTCGTCCATCCAGCGCACCAGCGGATCGTGCGTCTGTGCGGCCAAGTCAACCAGGATGCGGCGATCGGGCTCTTCGACGGCGGCCTCGATGATCGAGTCCAGCGCCTCGTAGCGGTCGATCAACACCGGCGACGCGTAGCCCGAATAGAAGCGCAGCAGCGCGCCGTGCGAGCGGTCGGTGTCGAAGCCGAGGAAGGGCAGTTCGTTGTCGATCAGGTACTGCGCAACGAGGCGCGACACCAGCGACTTGCCCACGCCGCCTTTTTCGCCGCCGATGAAATGAATGTTGGCCATGCCAAGTCCTTGAAGATCGAGAGACAAAAATAGAAATGGGCTGCGACACCATCGCAGCCCAGCTGAAAAAGCCCGCAGGCGTCAGACCGCGAGGCGTTCTTCGATGCGTGCCATCGTGGCCGGCAACTCCATCGGCAGATGGTGTTCGAGCTGCTTGAAGAGCTCTGCATGCAAGAGTAGTTCCTGCTGCCAGGCGGCGCGGTCGATGCGGGTGACGCTCGCGAACTGCTCACGGCTGAAGTTCAGGCCGTCCCAGCGCAGGTCGTCGTAACGCGGGCTGACGCCGAAAACGTTGTCGTCGCCACTGGCCGTGCCGTCGACGCGTCCCAGCATCCATTCGAGCGCGCGCATGTTGTCTCCGTAGCCCGGCCACACAAACTTGCCATCGGCGCCCTTGCGGAACCAGTTGACGCAGAAGATCTGCGGCAGCTGGGCACCGGTGGCGGCGAGCTTGTCGCCGAGGTGCAGCCAGTGCTGAAAGTAGTCGGCCATGTTGTAGCCGGCAAACGGCAGCATGGCGAACGGATCTCGGCGCACGATGCCTTGTTGGCCGGCCGCGGCGGCCGTGGTTTCACTGCCCATCGTCGCGGCCATGTAGACGCCTTCGACCCAGCTGCGGGCCTGCGTCACCAGTGGCACGGTGGTGGAGCGCCGGCCACCGAAGATGAAAGCGTCAATGGCGACACCGGCCGCGTTGTCCCACTCCGTATCTAGCGCCGGGTTGTTGCCCGCCGCCACGGTGAAGCGCGCGTTCGGGTGGGCGGCGGGTCGGGGCTTGCCGTCCACGCCGTTGTCCTTCGCGATCGCAGGTGTCCAGTCGCGGCCCTGCCAGTCGATCAGGTGGGCCGGAGGCGTGTCGGTCATGCCTTCCCACCACACGTCTCCGTCATCCGTCAGCGCGACATTGGTGAACACCACATCGGACTTCAGCGAGGCCATGCAGTTCGGGTTGGTCTCGTGGTTGGTGCCCGGCGCCACGCCGAAGTAGCCGGCCTCCGGGTTGATGGCGTACAGGCGGCCCACGCCGGTGGCATCCACGCCGGGCTTGATCCAGGCGATGTCGTCACCGATGGTGGTGACCTTCCAACCCTCGAAGCCTGCGGGCGGCACCAGCATCGCGAAGTTTGTCTTGCCGCAGGCACTCGGGAAGGCCGCAGCAACGTGGTACTTCTTGCCCGCTGGGTTGGTCACACCCAGGATCAACATGTGCTCGGCCAGCCAGCCCAGGCCATCGGTGTCGGCAGCCCGGCGGCCCATGGTGGAAGCGATGCGCAACGCGAAGCACTTCTTGCCCAGCAGCGCATTGCCGCCGTAGCCGGAGCCGTAACTCCAGATTTCGCGTGTTTCGGGGTAATGAACGATGTACTTCGTTTTGTTGCACGGCCAGGCCACGTCTTTTTGCCCCGCCTCCAAGGGCGCGCCGACGGTGTGCACACAGGGCACGAAGTCGCCATCGGTGCCCAGCAGATCAATCACCGCGCGGCCCATGCGCGTCATCGTGCGCATGCTGATCACCACATACGGGCTGTCGGTCAGCTCGACGCCGATGTGCGAGATGTGCGAGCCGAGCGGGCCCATCGAGAACGGCACGACGTACAGCGTGC
Organism: Burkholderiales bacterium; assembly: GCA_031427315.1. Taxonomy (GTDB): domain Bacteria; phylum Pseudomonadota; class Gammaproteobacteria; order Burkholderiales; family Burkholderiaceae_C; genus PBB1. The sequence continues at coordinate 14,695 of JANPNF010000360.1, forward strand.
GGCCGCGCATGCTGCCACGGAACAAGGCGTTCTCGCTGGTCTGCAGCAGCACACGCATCTCGGCGGGCGCCATCCAGTTGTTGGTGGGGCCGGCGTCTTCCTTGCGCTCGCTGCAGATGTAGGTGCGGTCTTCGACGCGCGCCACGTCGCACGGGTCGCTGGTGGCCAAAAAGCTGCGCGGACGCAGCTCGGAGTTCAGCTTCTTCATCGTGCCGGCTGCGACCAGCTGGTTGCACAGACTGTCGTATTCGGCTTGCGAGCCGTCGCACCAATGAATGCTGGCAGCCTCGGTCAGCGTGGCGATCTCTTCCACCCAGGCTGTCAGGCGGGTGTGTTTCAAGTCGGCGGGCATGTTGTGTGCGGCTGGGTCATGGCGGTGTCGTCAGCCGGTGCTTTTGAAGGGGAATGTGATTGTGCGGGCGAACGCCATGCCCTTGTCACCACCCGTCCAGAGGGGGTCATTGCATGCGCCTGAGCACCCGCCGCACGCGGCGCAGCCACCGCACTGCAGCCTGCCACGCCGCAGACGCTCGGACGCGGCCCATCCAGTGCGCTTTCCACACTGTCCAGCGGGCATGGCCCCGCGCAAACCAGACCAGCGTCATCAGGGCCGGCTGCAGCAGCGTGAACAGCCGGGCGACGACGGCGGTGCCGATCAGCTTGGCCGCCACGATCAGCAGCAGGCCGCCCACCGCGTGGCCGCGCGTGATCAGTGCCAGCGCGGCCAGCTTGACGGGCAGCAGCGCCAACCCCGGCACCGCAAAAACCGCCAGCGCGGCGTAGGGTGGCAATCGCTGCAGCTGCCGTTCCACCCATGCCAACGGCGGCCAGCGGGCGAGGCGCCCGAGCGCCGCCTGCAGCGGCTCCCAACCCCATTCCTCGAACAGGACGACGAGGGCAATCAGAACCCCGAAGGCCTGGCGCAGCCAGCGCATCGTCAAGCCGCGACGGCGCCGGGCCG
>JANPNF010000361.1:0-14770 GCA_031427315.1 Burkholderiales bacterium
GATTTCTCCCTGCGGTCGAAATGACAATACACCACGGTTTAACCGCCGTTTTCAGGTTAGAATATTCGCATGACCATCCCCCCGCTTATTGACACCATCGTTGCCCAAGCCACTCCGCCGGGGCGAGGAGGGATTGGCATCGTGCGTATTTCCGGGCCGGGTACGGCCAGCATTGCGTCTGCCATGCTGGGGCATCTGCCCCAGCCGCGTTACGCTGAGTATCTGCCGTTTTACGCCACACCCGATTCCACATCCTATCATGGCGAAAATCATGTTATAGATCGGGGCATTGCGCTGTACTTCCCTGAACCTCATTCTTTCACTGGTGAAGATGTGCTGGAGTTGCAAGGCCACGGGGGTCCGGTAGTGATGGACATGCTGATCAAGCAGGTAATAACGCTGGGTGCGCGGCTGGCGCGTCCTGGTGAATTTTCCGAGCGAGCGTTTCTTAACGACAAGCTCGACCTGGTGCAGGCCGAGGCGGTCAGCGATCTGATCGACGCCAGCACCGAAGCGGCTGCACGCTCGGCAACGCGCTCGCTCAGTGGCGGCTTCTCGGCCGAGATTCGCGCACTCGACCAACAGCTGATGCGCCTGCGGATGCTGGTCGAGGCGACGCTGGATTTTCCCGAAGAGGACATCGATTTCCTGCAGCAGGCCGACGCGGACGGGCAGCTCGCTGCCCTCAGCGAACGGCTGCGCCGCATCGAAGACACCACCCGGCAAGGCGCGCTGCTGCGCGACGGCATCACCGTGGTGATCGCCGGCCAGCCGAATGTCGGCAAAAGCTCACTGCTGAACGCACTGGCCGGAGCCGAGCTGGCCATCGTCACACCGATCGCCGGTACCACCCGCGACAAGGTCAGCCAGACGATCCAGATCGAGGGCGTGCCGGTGCATGTGATCGACACCGCCGGCCTGCGTGAACCTGCAGACACCAACGATGCGATCGAACGCATCGGCATCGAGCGCAGCTGGCGTGAGATCGAGGCTGCCGATGCGCTGCTGTTTCTGCACGACCTGACGCGGCAGAGCGACGCCGATCACGCCGCGGGCGACGCCGCCATTCGGCAGCGCCTGCCGCGCTCGCTGATCGAGGCGCAACGCGTGCTGGATGTCCACAACAAGGCCGACCTGCGACCGGACTTACTCGCCGGCTGGCCGTCTGGCTTGTGCCTGTCGGCTACCACGGGCACCGGGCTCGACTTGCTGCGCCAGCGCATGCTGCAGATGGCTGGCTGGCACGAGCACCCAGAAGGCGTCTACACCGCCCGCGCCCGCCACTTAAGCGCGTTGGCACAAACGCGCCTGCACGTCGATGCCGCGGCAGCGCAGTGGCACAGCCACTCGCCCCCGCTCGATTTGCTCGCCGAAGAGCTGCGCCTGGCGCAACGCGCCCTCGGCGAGATCGTCGGTCAGTCGACGCCGGATGACCTGCTGGGCGAGATCTTCAGCCGCTTTTGCATCGGGAAGTAGGGCGGTGCCAACCGGCTCCGCCACAATCTAAAGGGGCCGCGCGGCCACAGGCGCCCCGCCGGAGCACACGCGGCGCGTCGCAACGGTCGGCTGCATCGCCACCCTGGGTGGCACCGATACAAAACTGAGACAGGAGACAAATCATGATCAAGCTCTACAACATGCCGCTGGCACTCAATTGCTACAAGGTGCGATTGCTGCTTTCACTGCTGAGCGTGCCGCACGAGAAGCACCCCATCGACCTCGCAAACGGCGAGCACAAGTCCGCCGCGTTTCTCAAGCTCAACCCTTTCGGGCAGCTGCCGGTGGTGGTGGATGGCGATCTGGTGCTGCGGGACTCGCAGGCGATTCTTGTCTGGATCGCCCGGAAATTTGGCGGCGACAAATGGATGCCGCAGGATGTGAACGACGAGGCACTCGTCAACGCGTGGCTGTCAGCCGCCGCATTCGAAGTTCGGCTGGGGCCGTACGACGCCCGCCTGGCAACGCTGTTTCCGACACTTTGCATCGACGCCACCGGCGTGGCGCAGCGCAGTGCCCACGCGTTGACGCTGTTCAATGACCGGTTGACGGGGCGGAAATGGGTGGCGCTCGATCGTCCGACCGTTGCCGATGTCGCGGCGTTTCCAGGCATCACGCAGGCCGGCGACGGCGGCATCTCGCTCGCCCCCTACCCCGCGGTGCTCGCGTGGGCCGATCGGGTGCGCAAGCTACCCGGCTTCGTTGCGCTGCTCGACGCCTAAGGCGCGCGGTGGTGCGGTGGTCGCAGATCAATCACCGACGTCCTTGAACAGCAACATCGGCAGCACCCGGCGCTCCTGCGCCCGGGTGAAGCCACAGTCCACGCTGCGGCTTGAGTTCTCGAAGGTGCCGAACAACATGTCCCATACCGGGATGCCGTAGTTGCTGCGGTGCTGGTCTTTCTCGTGATGCACCCGGTGCATCTCGGGCCGCACCACCACATAGCCCAGCCAATGTGGCGTGCGCAGGTTGGTGTGCTCCCACAGGTCAAACACGCTGACCCAGCATGCCGTCCAGGCAGCAGCCTCCAGCCCGTAGCCGAGCAGGCCGTACGACACCGCACTCACGATCAGCGCATTGCCTAAAAAATCATTCGGGTGGGCATAAAACGCCGTGGCGGCCTCCAGCCGGTAAGTGCTGTGGTGCAGCTGGTGAAACATGCGCCACAGCAGATCGCTGTAGTGGCGCCAGCGGTGCCACCAGTAGACGAAAAAGGTCACACACACATAGCCCGCAAAGCCCTGCAACCACGCCGGCAGTACGCTCAGCGCGCTGTCGCGTAGCAGCAGCCCGGGCGCACCGACCAGCCAATCAACCGCCGCGCCGATCAGCAGCGTCAAGCCGATGCCCACGCTGCCGAGCGCAGCGACACGCAGCAGCCAGGCCGCATCTGTGGCGTGGGGCCGGTTCGGACGCAGCCGCTCCAGCGCCATCAGGGCCAGCGCCACGCCCACGGTGAGCAGCAGCGTCAGTGTCGAGGCGCTCGGCATGGCGATTAGAAAAACGCGTCGACCCGTGTGGCGCCCATCAAGGGCTCGATCAGCCGCGCCAGTGGGCCCAGGCCTTCGTAGCGGATCGCCACCTTGTGTGCATACGCAAAGAAACGCGGCAGGTCGGAGCTGTAGGCGGGCTTGCCGTCGCGGTGTTTGAGCCGGCAGAAGATGCCCAGCACCTTCAGGTGGCGCTGCAGGCCCATCCATTCCAGCGGCTTCCAGAACTCGCCGAAATCGGCAGGCACCGGCAGCCCCGCCTGGCGCGCCTGCTGCCAGTAGCGAATCGCGAAGTCGAGCTCTTGCTCTTCGTTCCAGCTGATGAAGGCATCGCGCAGCATCGAGGCCACGTCGTAGCTGATCGGCCCGCACACCGCGTCCTGGAAGTCGAGGATGCCGGTACCACCCGGCGCACCATCACAGACCATCAGGTTGCGCGGCATGTAGTCGCGGTGCACCGCCACCGTGGGTTGCGCCAGGGCGCTTGCCACCAGCAGGTCGCAGGTGGCGGCCCAGGTGGCTTGCTGGTCGGCGTTCCAGGTGATGCCGAATTCGCGTTGCACGCACCACTCGGGGAACAGCGCCAGTTCGCGGCGCAGCAGCGTGTCGTCGTAGGCCGGCAGGCTGCTGGCATCGACGCGGTGCTGCCAGGCGACGAGTGTTGACATCGCCGCGCGCATCAGGCGGTCGACGCCGGCGGTGTCGGCTGCGACCACCGCGGCTTGCAGCTCGGCGAGGCAGAGCCGCGAGCCCAGGTCGCTCAGCAGCAGAAATCCGTTCGTCACATCCTGTGCCAGCACCTGCGGGGCGTGCAGCCGGGCGGCAGCAATCAGCCCCGCCACGTGCACGAAAGGCCGCACGTCCTCGTGCTCGGGCGGGGCGTCCATCACGATACAGCTCGCTCCCGCGCTGTCGACGCGCAGATAACGCCGGAAGCTGGCGTCGCTCGACGCGGGACGCAAGGTGTCTGGCTGCAGCCCATGCAACGGCACGAGCGCGCCCAGCCACCGCTCGAACGCGAGGCGTCGGCAATCGTCCGGCCAGGCCACGGCGGGGAAGGGCTTGTCGGGGCGGGAGTTCATCGTGGGGCGGTGCCTGAGGTCTCGGGTGGTGTGCGGGTTTGCGCGCACGCACCCTCATGGATAATCGATTTTACAAATCGCTGCTCGCGCTCGTGGCGCACGCCACCTCCTCGTCTGTTCTCAGCCCTCCTTGTTGCTTCGTTTACCTGCCAGTTCATCGCGTTCCGGCGGCCCAGCTGTTGTCGCGGGCCGCTACAACGCATGGCCGCGCGCGCTGGTGGCCACTGTGCTGGTCACCGCCATGAGCCAGGCGTGGGCGCAGTGGGGCCGACCGCCAATCGGCTCCGGACCGGCACCGGCGTCCGCGCCAACCACAACGCCGACTGCCACGCCTGACCCCTCGCCGGCCACCGCGCTGACAGCGCCAACCGACAATGCATCGGTGCCGCAGTGGGGCACCCCATTGCGCGGCGCTCCGCCGACCGGCACGCCGGTGGCCGGCGGCAAGGTTCCCACCGCGCCCGCTGCGACGATTTCTCCCGCGCCGCTCGCACTGACCGGGTCTGGCATCGCGTTGAAAATGGCGCGCAACCTGCAGCCACCGCCCATCGGCGAAGGCGCCAAATTGCTGCCGATCGTTGTGCAAGGGCAGTCGCTGCGCGGCCGCCCTGATCTTGACGCCATCGTCGAGGGTGACGCCCGACTGCGCCGGGGCAATCTAGCGATCACCACCGATCGCCTGACCTACGACCAAGCGGAGGACCTGGCCGTTGCCCGCGGCCACGTGACCATCACGCAGGACACGAACCGCTACAGCGGCGCCGAGCTGCAACTGAAGACACAGCGCTTCGAGGGCTACTTCCTCAACCCGACGTATTTCTTCGGACGCACCCAGGCGGGCGGCACCGCGGAGCGCATCGACTTCATCGGCCCGCAGCACTCGGTGGCCACCAACGCCACTTACAGCAGCTGCCCTGCCGATGGCAGCGGTGGCCCGGCATGGCTGCTCAGCAGCGACCAGATCGACACCAACTTCGACACCAACACCGGTGTCGCGAAGGGTGCGGTGTTGCGTTTCCTGGGCGTGCCGATCCTGTGGGCGCCGGAGCTCAGTTTCCCGCTCACCAACGAGCGCAAGTCGGGCTGGCTGCCGCCGAGCGTGGCGATCGACAGCAATGCCGGTGTTCGGGTGGAGGCGCCGTGGTACTGGAACATTGCGCCGAACCGTGACGCCACGTTGACGCCTTCAGCGAGCCTGCGTCGCGGTGTCGGCCTGGACACCGAGTTCCGCTACCTCGAGCCCACGTACAACGGACAGTTCAACTTCAACTTCCTGCCGTACGACAGCGTCGCCAACCGTTCGCGTTACTCGTTCAATGCGGCGCACGACGTGGATTTTTCCGAAGACACGCGGCTGTCTGTTCGCATCAAGCGCGTGTCCGACGACAGCTACTGGAAAGACTTCCAGCGTGAGCCGGGCACGGTCACCCCGCGCTTGCTGTTGTCAGACATCCAGGCCTCGCATGAGCTGGGCGACTGGACCACCTATGCGCGCGTCCAGCGCTGGCAAGTGCTGCAAGACCGGGACGCAAAAATCATCACTCCGTACCAGCGCTTGCCGCAGATCGGCGTGCGCACGCTGCAGGCGGTCGGCAACGGGTTCGACCTCAGCGTCGAGGGCGAATTCAACCGCTTCACCAACCCGGCCTCGACCATCGAGGCGCACCGGCGCGATGGCGACCGGCTGCATGCGCTGACATCGATCAGCTACCCGTGGGTCACCACGCCAGGCTGGACGCTGACGCCGAAGCTGGCGCTCAACGCCGCGGCGTATTCGCTCAGTCGCGCCGTTGCGGTGGGCGGCAACAAACAGACCTCGCGCGTGATCCCCACTGTCAGTGTTAACAGCGCCTGGGTACTCGAGCGGGAGTCGAACTGGTTCGGCACAGACCTGCTGCAGACTCTGGAGCCCCGCCTGCTCTACGTGTACACACCGTATCGCAAGCAGGACAGCTTCCCTGTCTTCGACTCCGCGGCGCGCGATCTGAACTTCGAGACGGCATTCAGCGAGAACGCTTTCTCCGGCATCGACCGCGTCTCCGATTCCAACCAGGTGATCGCCGGGGCAAACACGCGCCTCATCAACCCGCAGACCGGCGCGGAACTGATGCGCCTGGGCGCCGTGCAGCGCTATCTGCTGGCCGATCAGCGCATCACGCCGCTGGGCACACCGCTGACGCAGCGGGTGTCCGACCTGCTGCTGCTGGGCTCCACCGGCGTGATTCCAAACTGGACCCTGGGCACCGCGCTTCAGTACAACCCGCAGGTCAACGCGTTGATCAGCTCGACCAGTGGCGTCACCTACTCGCCCTCGCCGTTCCGCACGGCGAGCCTGATCTACCGGCAGGTGCGGCGCGCCAGTCAGCAGGTCGAGGCCGGCTGGCAATGGCCGATCTACGGCCGAACGCCAGACCTCAATGGGCAAGCCGACGACGGTCGCGGCAACCTCAGCACCTGCACCGGATCGCTCTACACCGTCGGGCAGATCAACTACAGCACCCGCGATAAGCGAATCGTCGACGGCCTCATGGGGTTCGAGTACGACGCCGGTTGCTGGATCGCCCGTGTGGTGGCCGAGCGGCTGTCCACCGGAAGAAGCAATGCGACCACACGACTGCTGTTTCAAATTGAATTCGTCGGTCTATCTCGCCTCGGTTCGAACCCGCTTCAGGTGCTGAAGGACAATGTGCCGGGGTATCGCCTTTTGCGCGACGGGCCGCAGGCCACGCAGTCCTCGAATCTTTTGTATGAGTGAACCGATGAAATCGATCATCGCCGCCTTGCTGACGGCAGGACTGACGACGCTTGCCGTGTTATCGCCACAGGCTCAGGCGCAGTCCGATCGCAAAGACGAGGACGCCGCGCAGACCGGCGACTTCATCGTGGCCGTGGTCAACCAGGAGCTGGTGACGGCCATCGAAATCCAGCAGCGTCTGGCCCGGGTGCGCGAGAACGCGGCCCGCGCGGGCCAGCGCCTGCCGCCAGAGAGCGTGCTTCGCAAACAGATCCTTGATGGCCTGATCGACGAACGTGCACAGATGGCGTATGCGCGTGAGAACGGACCGCGCATCGACGAGACCGAGCTCGACCGCGCGGTGGCCAACGTGGCTGCACAGAACAAGGTCACGATGGCGCAGATGCGTGAGCAGCTGGCCAAAGAGGGCATCGACTTGGCGCGCTTCCGCAAGAATGTGCGTGATCAAATGCTGGTCGAGAGGGTGCGCGACCGTGAGGTGCAATCGCGCATACGCATCACCGATGCAGACGTCGATGCCTTGTTGACCAAGCAGCGTGCTGACAATGCGGCCGCGCCTTCGTACAACCTCTCGCAGATCGTCATTCCGGTGCCTGACAACGTCAGTGCGGCGGAAATCGCTCGGCTTCAAGGCCGCGCAGATGCCGCGCTTGCCCGGGTTCGCGGTGGTGAATCGTTCGAGACGGTGGCCCGCGGTGTGGTGGCCAGTGAGGCAGACAAGGCCACCAGTGGCGAGCTGGGCATGCGCCCGGTCGACCGGCTGCCGGATGCGTTCATTGAACACGTTCGCGGCTTGAAAGCTGGCGAGACGGCCGCCACCGTGCTGCGCACCGGCGCGGGCTTCCATCTTTTGAAGCTCGTCGAGCGCCGCGACGGCCAGGCGTTTTCCGTCATCGAGACCCACGCCCGACACATCCTGCTGCGCCCCAACGCCCAGCTCGATCAAGCGGCCGTCATCCAGCAGATGGCCGAGATGAAGGCGCAGATCGTCTCGGGCGCCGTGACCTTCGAGGCGCTGGCGAAACAGCGTTCCGAAGATGGCAGTGCGGCACAGGGTGGAGACCTCGGCTGGACCATGCCGGGCACTTTCGTGCCGGAGTTCGACGATGCCATGACCCCGCTGCCGCTGGGCGAGGTGTCTGCACCGGTGATTTCCCGTTTCGGCATCCACCTGATTCAGGTGCTCGAACGACGGCAAGCGGCCCTCGACACCCGGCAGGAGCGCGAACAGGCACGCAGTGTGTTGCGCGAGAAAAAGTTCGACGAGGCGTATGCCGAATGGAGCCGCGAAGTGCGGCAACGTACCTACATCGAAATGCGCGAGCCGCCGTTGTGATGGCGCGCCGCGTCCGCCTTACGCAGTCCGTGTGAGCGCGCGCAGGCCACACCCCAGCAGCTGATGGCGCACATCGCGCGCAAGCGCTTCGGGCAGCATTTCCTCAGTGACCGCTTCGCGATCGATGCCATCGTTGATGCGATCGCGCCCCTGGCGACCGATGCGCTGGTAGAGATCGGCCCTGGGCTCGGCGCGATGACCTTTCCCCTGCTCGATCGGTGTCAGCAGCTCACGGTGATCGAGCTTGATCGCGACCTCGCCGCGCGCCTGCGGCGCCGAGCCGAACTGACGGTGATCGAAGCCGATGTGTTGAATGTTGATTTCGATGCGTTGGCCACCGCAGCGGGCCAGCCGCTGCGGGTGGTGGGCAACCTGCCCTACAACATCTCGACCCCGATCCTGTTTCACCTGCTGCCCTCGGCGGCGCGGGTGATCGATCAGCACTTCATGCTGCAAAAAGAAGTCGTCGAGCGCATGGCGGCGGCTCCCGGCAGCAAGACTTACGGACGCCTGTCGGTGATGCTGCAGTGGCGCTATGACATCACGTCGGTGCTCGATGTCGAGCCCGAGTCGTTCGACCCGCCGCCGCAAGTGCGCTCGGCGGTGGTGCGCATGCGGCCCTTGCCGCCCCGCAACGACATCGACGCGGTGCTGCTGGGAGAGCTGGTCACGGTGGCTTTTTCACAGCGCCGCAAGGTGCTGCGCAACACCCTGGGCCGCTGGCTCGAAGAACGCAGCTACGGCGGAGTGTTCGAGCTGCAGCGCCGGGCCGAAGAGGTGCCGGTGGCCGAGTACCTCGCGCTCGCGAGCGTATTGGGCCCACGATGAACAAGGCGGCTTGAAGGCTGCCTTGTCGTTTCGATTGACCAGGTTCGGCAACCGTCAGCCGAACGTTGAACGCATCACGCTGCGTTTAACCACATCGAGGTGTCGAAAGCGCTGCTCATCAGCGGCATGTTCATGCCGAAGCTGGCATTGGCCGCGGTTTTCGCGGCCGGCTTGGCGGGCTTTTCGCAGGGGCTGGCTGTTTCGGTAGCCCGCTCCCAAGAACTCAGTTCTTGGGAGCGGGCTACTGAAAAGAATAGAAGCACCTGAATGCAATTTTTCGTTCGGCCCAGAAATCTGCCGCATCGCGAAACACATCGAGCAGCTGCTCGCGGGCCTCGCGATCGAAACGCGGGTTGTCAGGCAACTGTTCCAGCACGACCACGAAGCCGGGTTGCAAGCCGGCCTTGTGCACCAGATCGGTCATGCAGTCGTAGAGGGCATCGAGGTTCTTGCCGAAATGCAGCGGGAACAGGAACGCCTCGGCGATGGTGTCGAGAACCTCTTGTTTCGACTGGGCCGTCGTCAAGTTGGCATAGAGGAAGTGCTGGTCGGCGTTTTGCGCGGCCAGCATCAAATCCTCAACGCGGTAAGCGCGTATTGATTGGACGATGTTTGATCGGACGGTCTGCAAGAGCATGGACTCGTTCCTCCTGTGGTCAAGTAACTCGCGCGCAGTTCACTGCACGATGCGGCTGAAGCTCGCGTAGTGATCGGCGCTGTAAAAACAGCTCTCAGGTGACTGCCGTTGCATCCCGCCGCAAACAATGCGCCGGGCACCTCTGTCGCGCACCCCGGGCGATCGAACGGTGTATTCGCGATAAAACCCGCGCGCATGGTCAGGTAACAAACGCTCCCGGTTGCCGAACACGATGCCGTCCTTGCGGAACGGAAACGGTCCGCCTGAATAAATCAATAGGTGGGTTTGTCTCGCTTCCGGGGGCAGTTGTTTCAGGGACACAACAGATAAATTTGTGCTGACATCCCGGGCCCAAGTGATACCGCCCAGCGACCACATGCTGACCACGCAGGCCGTCATCAAGAAGCCGATGACAGAAGCAAATCGCTTCTGAGGTGCCTGAAACAGGCCAGACAAGAACACGGGTAATCCCTAAATTGCGAATGGGAGATGGTACCGAATCAGGCGCAAAACCTCAAGCCGGTGCATAAATTCAGGTCGCAACCTCTTCAATAAAAGTGGTCACTCACATTCCGTCGGATCGCTGGCAAGGCGGCATGCTTGGGGCCTCAAGCGTTCTGGACTGGGCCACCGAAAGATCGTCTTCAGATCGTCATAAAGCCCTTGGAAGGGCCTGACACGGCCCGTAGTGACACACCTAGGCGGTCAGACGCCCCACACCCACCCGTGCTGCCCAAGGGTTTTCGAGCCTCAGCGCGCGGCGTTGGCGTCCGCCACGGCGAGCGCCGTCATGTTGACGATGCGCCGCACGGTGGCCGAGGCGGTGAGGATATGCACCGGTTTGGCCGCACCGAGCAGCAGCGGGCCGATTGCGATGCCGCCGCCGGCAGCGGTCTTCAGCAGGTTGTAGGCGATGTTGGCGGCATCGATGTTGGGCAGCACCAGCAAGTTGGCTTCGCCGCTGAGCGTGCTCGTGGGCATCAGGCGTTGGCGGTAATTGGCATCAAGCGCGGTGTCGCCGTGCATTTCACCGTCGACTTCCAGCCAGGGCGCGTTGAGGCGCAGCAGGGCCAACGTGTCGCGCATCTTCACCGCCGACGGATGGTTGCTGGAGCCGAAATTGCTGTGCGACAACAAGGCCGCCTTCGGCCGCAGCCCCAGGCGCACCATCTCTTCGGCCGCCATCGTCGTGATCTCGGCGAGCTGTTCAGCCGTCGGGTCGTAGTTGATGTGGGTGTCCACCAACATGATCTGGCGGCCTGGCAGCAGCAGGCTGTTCATGCAGGCGTAAGTGTTGGCACCGTCGCGCAAACCGATCACCTGATCGATGTAGTTCAGGTGATGCGCGGTGTTGCCCCAGGTGCCGCACAGCATGCCGTCGACCTCCCCTTTGTAGAGCAGCATTGCGCCGATGAGCGTCAGGCGCCGGCGCATCTCGATCTTGGCGATCTGCTGGGTGATGCCCCTGCGCGCGGTGAGCTGGTGGTAGGTTTGCCAGTAGTCGCGGTAGCGGTGGTCGTTGTCGGTGTTGACGATGTCATAGTCGCGGCCGGCTCCCAGGCGCAGGCCGAACTTCTCGATCCGCGAGGCAATCACATCCGGACGCCCGATCAGCGTCGGGCGCGCCAGCTCCTCATCGACCACGATCTGCGCGGCGCGCAGCACGCGCTCTTCTTCGCCCTCGGCGTACGCGATGCGCTTTTTCTGCGCGCGCTTGGCCAGGTTGAAGATCGGCTTCATCGTCGCGCCCGAGGCGTAGACGAAGCTCTGCAGCTTCTCGCGGTAGGCGGCCATGTCGCGCATCGGCCGCGTTGCCACGCCGGAGTCGGCGGCGGCCTGAGCCACGGCGGGCGCAATGTTGATCATCAAGCGCGGGTCGAACGGCTTCGGAATCAGGTACTCCGGCCCGAAGCTCAGGGTCGCGCCGGCATAGGCGGCGGCCACCACCTCGCTCTGCTCCGCTTGCGCCAAATCGGCGATCGCATGCACCGCGGCAATCTCCATCTCCACCGTGATCGTCGTCGCACCCGAATCGAGTGCGCCGCGGAAGATGTACGGAAAGCACAAAACGTTGTTGACTTGGTTCGGGTAGTCGGAGCGGCCGGTCGCGATGATCGCGTCGCTGCGCACCTCCTTGATCTCTTCGGGCAGGATTTCCGGTGTCGGGTTGGCCAGCGCGAAGACGATCGGGCTCGGCGCCATCGTGGCGACGACTTCCTTTTTCAGCACGCCGCCTGCGCTCAAGCCGAGGAACACATCGGCGCCGCGCATCACATCGGCGAGGCTGCGGTGCGGGGTGTTTTGTGCAAAAACGATTTTGTCCTCGTCCATCAGTTCGGTGCGGCCTTCGTAGACGACACCCGCCAGGTCGGTGACCCAGATGTTCTCGCGCGGCAGCCCGAGCTTCACCAGCAGCGTCAGGCACGCCAGCGCGGCAGCACCCGCCCCCGAGGTGACCAGCTTGACCTGCTTGATGTCCTTGCCGGTCACCCGCAGCGCATTCAAGATGCCTGCCCCGACCACGATGGCCGTGCCGTGCTGGTCGTCATGGAAGACCGGAATCTCCATGCGCTTGCGCAGTGCGCGCTCGACGTAAAAGCAGTCCGGCGCCTTGATGTCTTCAAGGTTGATGCCACCGAAGGTCGGCTCCAGCGCCGCGATGATGTCGATCAACTTGTCGAGGTCGCGTTCGGCCAGCTCGATGTCGAACACATCGATGCCAGCGAATTTCTTGAACAGTACCGCCTTGCCTTCCATCACCGGCTTGGCCGCGAGTGGCCCGATGTCGCCCAACCCGAGCACCGCGGTGCCGTTGGTGATCACCGCGACCAGGTTGCCGCGCGCCGTGTACTTGTAGGCGTTGGCCGGGTCGGCCACGATTTCTTCGCAGGCCGCCGCCACGCCTGGGGAGTACGCGAGGGCCAAGTCGTGTTGATTGACCAGTTGCTTGGTCGGCGCGATAGCGATTTTGCCCGGCGTCGGGAACTCGTGATATTCGAGCGCCGCACGCCGCAGTTCTGCGTGTTTGATGTCGTCGGATGTGGTCATGGAAAGTCCTGTGGGGCGCCGGCCTGCCCGGCATAACGCATAGATCGACGATACCCCCGTGCTCGCGGCGAGAATGCCGTGATGCCGCTCGGCGAATTCAAACTCATTGCGAAGTATTTCGACCGCCCGGCACGCCGCGCGGCATTGGGCATCGGCGACGACTGCGCGCTGCTTGCCGTGCCGTCCGGCATGCAGCTCGCGACCTCGTGCGACATGCTGGTCGAAGGCCGCCATTTCCTGTCGACCGTGACCCCCGAGCGGCTCGGCCACAAGGCGCTGGCGGTCAACCTGAGCGACCTGGCCGCCTGCGGTGCCGAGCCGCTGGCCTTCACGCTGGCTTTGGCGCTGCCTGGCGCTGACGAGTCTTTTCTGAGTGGCTTCTCGCGCGGGCTGCTCGCCTTGGCCGATGCCCACGGCTGCGAGCTGATCGGTGGCGACACCACACGCGGCCCGCTCAACATCTGCATCAGCGTTTTCGGCCTGGTGCCGGTGGCCGGTACGGGCGCTTTGCTGCGCTCGGGCGCCCAGGCGGGTGACGACCTTTATGTGAGCGGCGTGCTGGGCGATGCGCGCCTGGCACTCGAAGTCTTTCGCGGCACGCTGTCGCTGGCCGACGGCGACTTCGATGCGGTGCGCTGCGCCATGGAACTGCCGCAGCCGCGCGTCGTGCTCGGGCAGGCGCTGCGTGGTGTGGCGAGCAGCGCGATCGATCTCTCCGACGGCCTGCTCGGCGATCTGCGGCATGTGCTGCAGCGCTCGGGCGTGGACGCCGTCGTCGATGTCGATGCGCTGCCGCGCAGCGCCGTGCTACGCGCGCAGCCGCCGGCGATTCAGCGGCTGTGCACGCTGTCCGGAGGCGACGACTACGAGCTGCTGTTCACCGCGCCACCGGAGCATGCGTCGCAGGTGAGTGCGGTCGGCATCGCGGCTGGGGTTGAGTTGACACGCATCGGCCGCATCGTCCGTCGCGCCAATGCGGGCCAATGCGCCCATGCCGCGTTGGTCGATGCCCTGGGCCATCCCGTGGTGCATCGCGCGGCATCGTTCGACCATTTCCGCGCATGAGCGGGCCGCGCCGCCCGACGGTGAGGCTGCTGCTCAGCCACCCGGCGCACGCCATGGCACTCGGCTTCGGCAGCGGCTTGTCGCCAGTCGCGCCGGGCACCGTCGGCACGCTGTGGGCGTGGCTCGCCTTTTTGGTGATGCAGCCGCATCTGAGCGAGCCGCAGATGGTCGCGCTGCTGGCGCTCAGCTTCTTCGTCGGCTGGTGGGCCTGCACCGTCACCGCCCGCGCGCTCGCGATGCCCGACCCCGGCCCCATCGTCTGGGACGAGGTGCTGGCCTTCTGGCTGGTGCTGTGGCTGGTGATGCCCGCGGGTCTGCTGGCACAGGGTGTGGCCTTCGCGCTGTTCCGCTATTTCGATGCCGCCAAGCCGGGCCCGGTGGCCTGGGCCGACCAGCTGTTCAAAGGACGACCCGGCCAGCCCATCGGCTGGGCCCAAGGCTTCTGCATCCTGTTCGACGACCTGGTCGCAGCGCTGTGTACTTTGCTGATCATCGCCGCCTGGCGCTTCGGCGCGGCGATGCTCTGAGACTTCGAATGAACGAACTCGATCCGGACCAGAGCGCGTTGGTTCTCGCACTCGCAAACGCCCTGCGCGCACGCGGCTGGCGACTGGCCACTGCCGAGTCCTGCACCGGCGGCCTGATCGCGGCGGCCTGCACCTCGGTGGCCGGCTCCAGCGACTGGTTCGAATGCGGTGTCGTCAGCTATTCGAACGACGCCAAGACCGAGTTACTCGGCGTGAGCGCGACCCTGATCGAACAACACGGCGCCGTCAGCGAGGCCGTCGCCACGGCGATGGCCCTTGGTGCCTTGCAGCGCTCGCACGCACAGCGCGCGGTTGCGGTCACCGGCATCGCCGGGCCGGGCGGCGGCACGCTGTTCAAGCCGGTCGGCACGGTGTGGCTGGCAGTTGCCCGCCGTGACAGCCCGGCCGTCGGCATCGAGGTTCAGGCCACGGTGCTGCATCTGGCGAGCGACCGCGCGGCCGTGCGGCACGCGACGGTGACGCACGCGCTGCAGGCCCTGATCGC
>JANPNF010000362.1:0-5687 GCA_031427315.1 Burkholderiales bacterium
TGTGGCGCTTCGCGCACCCGTACCGCAAGCAGCTCGCCGCCGGTTTTGCGCTGACGCTGGCGTCGACCGCCGCGACGCTGGTGCCGCCGTACCTGGCGATCCCGCTGATGGACGACATCCTGATCCCGTTTCAGAACGGCCAGCAGATCGATCCGATGCATGTGGCGCTGTACCTCGGCGGCCTGCTGCTGGCGGCGCTGCTCGCCTGGGGGCTGGGCTGGGCGCGCACTTACTTGCTGGCACTCGTCAGTGAACGCATCGGTGCCGACTTGCGCACCGCGACCTTCGAGCACCTGCTGCAGCTGTCGCTTGACTATTTCGGCGGCAAGCGCACGGGCGATCTGATGGCGCGCATCGGGAGTGAGACGGACCGCATCTGCGTTTTTTTGTCGCTGCACGCGCTCGATTTCGCAACAGACGTGCTGATGATCGTGATGACGGCAGTGATCCTGTGCTCGATCAACCCGTGGCTGGCGGTGGTCACGCTGCTGCCGCTGCCCTTCATCGGCTGGATGATTCACACCGTGCGCGACCGCTTGCGCACCGGCTTCGAGAAGATCGACCGGGTGTGGTCCGAAGTGACCAATGTGCTGGCCGACACCATCCCCGGCATCCGCGTCGTCAAGGCGTTCGCACAGGAAGGTCGCGAAACCCAGCGCTTCAAGGCGGCCAATCAGAGCAACCTTCAGGTCAACGACCGGCTGAACAAAACCTGGTCGCTGTTTACGCCCACCGTGTCGCTGCTGACCGAGATCGGGCTGCTGGTGGTCTGGGCTTTCGGCATCTGGCAGGTGTCGAAGCACCAGATCACCGTCGGCGTGCTCACCGCGTTCATCGCCTACATCGGCCGCTTCTATGGCCGACTCGACTCGATGAGCCGCATCGTGTCGGTAACGCAGAAGGCGGCCGCGGGCGCCAAACGCATCTTCGACATCCTCGACCATGTGTCGAACGTGCCCGAGCCCGCGGTGCCGGTGCCGCTGACCCAGCCACAGGGCCGCATCGAACTCGCCGGCATCGGCTTTCGGTATGGCAACCGATCGGTGATCCGGGGGCTGCAGCTCGACATCCGCCCCGGCGAGATGATCGGCCTGGTCGGCCACAGCGGCTCGGGCAAGAGCACGCTGGTCAACCTGATCTGCCGCTTCTACGACGTGACCGATGGCCGCATCTTGGTCGATGGCATCGACATCCGCCGCTACGGCGTGGCCGACTACCGGCGCCACATCGGCCTGGTGCTGCAGGAGCCTTTTTTGTTCTTCGGCACCATCGCCGAGAACATTGCCTACGGCCGCCCCGATGCCCGCCGCGAAGACATCGTCGCCGCAGCCCGCGCCGCGCATGCGCATGAATTTATTTTGCGGCTGCCGCAGGGCTACGACTCGCTCGTCGGCGAACGCGGACAGGGCCTGTCGGGCGGCGAGCGCCAGCGCATCAGCATCGCGCGCGCCCTGCTGATCGATCCGCGCATCCTGATCCTCGACGAGGCCACGTCGAGCGTGGACACCGAGACCGAAAAAGAAATCCAGAACGCGCTCGACAACCTGGTGCAAGGTCGCACGACGATCGCCATCGCGCACCGGCTGTCCACCTTGCGCAAGGCCGATCGGCTGGTCGTGATGGACCGCGGCCTGATCGTCGAGGTCGGACCGCACGACGAACTGATGGCCCGGCGCGGCGCCTACTGGCGACTGCACGAAGCACAGGTGCGCCAGGCCGCGACCGATGAGTGGGTGGCCAGCCCGAGCTTGATTGAAACGCCGATGCCCGCTTCGGCGGCCGGTGCGTCCAGTCACAGCGAGCTGCCCGCATGAACGAGGCGCCCTTTCAACTCGAACGTGATGCCCACGGCGTGCTGGTGCTGACCACGGCCGACGGCGTGCGCCACCTGGGCGTGGTGCCGGTACGGGCCTTTCCGATCGCAGCGCCGAACGAGGGCCTGTCGCTGGTCGATGGTGACGGCCGCGAAGTCGCCTGGGTCGCGTCACTCGACACACTCGCCGCGCCGCTGCGCGCATTGATCGAGGGCGAGCTGCTCAGTCGTGAGTTCACGCCAGTGATCCGCCGTATCGTCTCGGTGTCGACGTTTTCGACACCGAGCATCTGGCAGGTGGAGACTGACCGCGGCATGACCCACTTCGTACTTAAAGGCGAGGAAGACATCCGGCGCCTGAACGGGGGTGCGCTGTGGATCGCCGACAGCCACGGCATTCAGTTCATCGTGCGCGATCGCCGGGCACTGGACAGGCGGTCTCGCCGCTTGCTGGAACGCTTCCTGTGACACCACCCGGCTGCGCGCTCGCGTGAGCCGAACGGCGATCACGATCCGCGTTCAATCCAGTCTTCGGTGTCCGGCAGGTCCTGTTCGAAATTGGGCGCGCGATCGAGCAGCGCCTGGAAAGACAAGGCATCGAGGGCCGGCGAGCACAGTCCGCCTTGGTACTGGCTGCAGCCGGCTGTCAGCATGAACAGCCGCTGCGCCTCGGTCTCCACACCTTCGGCCACCATCTCGAGGTGCAGCGCCTTGCCCAGGTTGACGATGGCGTTGACGATGCCGACATCGACTTCATCGTCAGGCAGCCCCTGGATGAAACTGCGGTCGATCTTCAGCCGATCGATCGGAAAGCGCTTCAAGTACGCCAGGCTCGAGTAGCCGGTGCCGAAGTCGTCGATGGCCAGCTTGACGCCCAACCCGGACAATGCCTGGAGGCGGAGCAATGCTTCCTGTGCGTCCTGGATCAGGATCGATTCGGTCAGCTCCAGCTCCAACCCCTCGGGCGCCAGCCCGACCTCGGCCAGCGCGCGCGCGACGCTGTCCACGAAGTCGGCCTGCTGGTACTGCAGCGCCGACACATTGATGGACATCAGCAACTGGCGGCCCTGCTGGCGCCAGATGGCGGCCTGCTGAACTGCCTGCTGCAACACCCAAGCGCCGATCGCCACGATGAAACCGCTGCGCTCGGCCACAGGAATGAACTCGGTCGGTGGCACGTCGCCCAGCTCGGGGTCGCGCCAGCGGATCAAGGCCTCGGCGCCAACAATCTCGCCGCTCTTGAGGTCGACCTGTGGCTGGTAGTGCAGCCGGAAGCGGCCTGACGCCAGTGCCTGGCGCATCGCCTGATCGAGTTTCATGCGGGTGCGCAAGGTGACCACGGTGGCACCGATGCGCTGATGGTGCAGGCGGTAGCCGGCGCCACCGGCTGCTTTCATGTCGACCATCGCCGCATCGGCGGCCCGCGACAGCTCTTCGGTGGTGCTGCCGTCACCGGGATACAGCGCAATGCCGATGCTGGCGGTGACCGTCAGGTTCATTCCATCAACGGCAAAAGTCGGCTTCAAGGCGTCGATCACCCGGCGCGCGGCGCCTTCAGCGCGTTGCATATCGGCTTGGTGCAACACCATCAGGTACTCGTCGTCGCCGAGGCGGCAGACGGTGTCGACCTGGCGCGTGGTCGCGGTCAGCCGTTCGGCGACCTCGATCAGCAGACGATCGCCAGCGGCGGCGCCCAACGCGTCGTTGATCGGTTTGAATCGATCGAGGTTCAGGTGCAGCAACGCAAATGCAATGCCTTCGCGTTGTGCCAGTGCCAGCGCGTAGTCGATTCGGTCGGCCACCACTTGGCGGCTCGGCAGACCGGTCAGCGCATCGTTGCTGGGCACGGGCTGTGCAGGGCGTTGTGCCGCTTGGCTTTCGGTGATGTCACGAAAAGCGTAGACACGACCGATGGTCTGCCCTCGATTGCGTTGCGGCAACGTGCGGCGTTCGAACACCTTGCCGCTGCGCAGGGTCAACACGTCAGAACTCTCCAGTGACGGCGACTCGGACAACCCTTGCAGTCGCTTGCTGTAGGTCACCGGATCAGCCACACGGCGCAGCATCCAGGCGGCCACAGCCGCATCGTCACGCTCGGTCAGCAAGGGCTCGGGCAACTCCCACAGCGCGGCAAAGCGCGGATTGAAGTTGACGATGCGGCCATTCAAATCGAGTACCACGATGCCGTCGGTCGTCGAATCGAGCGTCGCACGCAGCTCCGACAGGCGTTCTTCGAGCTCGGCCTGTGCCCGCAATTCCGGACTGCGGTCGCGCATCACCACGAGGTAGACGCCGTGGCGCGAATCGGCCAGCGCGCCTGGGTTGATGCGGGTGACCCGCCGCAGCACTGGCGTCAGCGTGCCATCGGCACGGGCGAGCACGGTCTGCACATCGGCCGTGTCCATCGCACCGCTGCGGGCCGCTTCCCAGAACGCCACATCCTCCGGCGTGGCAGCCAGTGCCAATGCATCGGTGTGACACAGCGCGAGCACATCGATGCCCAGCAGGGCGGCGGCCAGCGCATTGGCCGCCAACACGCGCAGGCTCTGCGGCTCGACCAGCCACGCCGCGTCGAGCAGGCCGTCGATCAGTTGCGACATGTCGCCCGCCGGGGCGCCTCCCCGGTCCACAGTCGAACCGGCTGGCGCGACCCGCGCTGCCACGACACGCGGCTTGGTCGGCGGCGAGTCTGCTCCCGCACCTTGGACCGCATAGGGCGCGGTGCGCTTGTTCGTCACTGCGCCGACTCGCGGGCACGAACGCGTTCGTGGCAATAGCTCAGTGGGGACCTAAGCGACGTCGATGCAAAGCGATGGAGGGCAGGGGTCAAAGACATGGGTGCGGGTGTCGAACCTGCCGGTTGGGCACGGCGTGATCGAAAGATCGCTC
Source organism: Burkholderiales bacterium (assembly GCA_031427315.1). Classification (GTDB taxonomy): domain Bacteria; phylum Pseudomonadota; class Gammaproteobacteria; order Burkholderiales; family Burkholderiaceae_C; genus PBB1. The sequence goes on from JANPNF010000362.1 coordinate 4,703, forward strand.
CCGTGGCCAGAGAATCAAATGAGGGCAGTTGACTTTTGCCACCCGTCAACGGCCCAAACCGCGAAAAACCAGTGGTCAAGCCTATCAGGCCATAGACACATCTGGATACCGCTTTTTCCAGTACGGTGGGCATCAACCGGCCTCCGCCAGCAAGCGGAATTCGTCTTTCAGCTTGCCGATCACCACGGCGACATCGATCGGTTTGGTCCAGTAGTCGTCGAAGCCTGCTGCGACCGCTAGCTGGATCTGCTGCGGCAGGGCGTCGGCACTGAGGGCGATGCAGCGCAGATGCCGCGTGTGGTCGTTGGCGCGCAACCGCTCCAGCACCTCGAAACCCGACAGGCCTGGCAGGTTGAGGTCGAGCAGCACCAAAGACAGTTCATTCTTTTCAGCGATTTCCAGGCCCTCGGCACCGTTGGTCGCAGTGAGCAGCCGCCAGTTCGGCTGCGAGCGGAAGATCTGCTCCATCAGGATGGTGTTGACCTCGTCGTCCTCGACGTAAAGCACAACCTGCAGCGCACCGTTGTCCCACAGGGACGGGAACTCGGGCTTGGCCTGCACATCGTCTTGCAGCGGCTTGACCTTGCCGGCCTTGGCCAGTGGCAGGGACACAGCAAAGCGCGAGCCCTTGCCGGGGCGTGAGAGCACATCGATCTTGCCGCCCATGGCACGCACCAGCTTGCGGGTGATCGCCAGGCCGAGCCCACTGCCGTCGGTGTCGGTGCGTTCGGCGCCAAGGCGGTTGAAGGGCTCGAAGAGCTTGCCGAGTTGGTCCTCCGACATCCCGACACCGGTGTCGTCGATGGTCAGCACGCCTTGCTCAGCGGCCTCGAAACGCACCCGCACCCGGCCCTTCGGCCGGTTGTATTTGATGGCGTTCGACAGCAGGTTTGCCACCACCTGCTCGAGCGCATCAGTGTCGGCGCGCACGGGCGGCGCGTTCGACGCAATCTCCAGCATCAGCTCAATGCCGCGCCGCTGGGCC
>JANPNF010000363.1:0-3562 GCA_031427315.1 Burkholderiales bacterium
CGAAGCAGGCGCAGCGCAGGGAGATCGACGGGCTGAGATCGTTCGCGTTCAAAGGGGGGCCTCTCTCGGTGCGCGGTCTGCGTCAGGGCGGTTGCGTGCGGTCATGGCATCAGGCCTGGATCAGGCCCCAGCGCAGCGCGACGAGCGTCAGCTCGGATTGGTTGTTGGCGCCGAGCTTTTGCTTGACGCGGTACAGATGCGTGCCGACGGTGCTGGGCGACAGCCGCAGGGTTTCGGCAATCTGGGCCACGCTCTGGCCGCGTGCGAGCTGGATGAACACCGAAAACTCGCGCTCGCTGAGGATCTCTGCCGGGCTGGTATCGCCGCTGACCTGGGCCAGCGCCAGCGCTTGGGCGGTCTTCGCATCGACATAGCGGTCGCCGCGCGCCACAGCGGTGACGGCGGCGATCAGCATGTCGGGTGCGCTGCGCTTGGTCACGTAACCCAGTGCACCGGCGCGCAACAGCCGCTGCGGATGCGCCGTGTCCTCGTGCGCCGACAGCGCCAGCACACGTGCCTTCGGGTCCTGCGCCAGCAAGCGCCGCACCGCTTCGAGCCCGCCCATGCCGGGCATGGACACGTCCATCACGACCACGTCGGGCCGCACGCGCGGATAGTCGATGCAGGCCTGCTCGCCGCTGTCGGCTTCGGCCACCACCTCGCAACGCGCATCGGTCAGCAACATGCGAAAGCCCATGCGCACCAGCGCATGGTCATCGACCAGCATGACGCGAATCATGGCGCACCCGCCGCCGCGGCAGCATCGAGCGGCATCTGCACCAGCAGGCGCACGCCGCAGGGCTGTGCCGGCTCGATGACCAGCGCGCCGCCGAGCGCCTCGACCCGTTCGGTCAGCCAGCGCAGGCCATAGTGTCCGGCCCCCCGGTCGGACCAATCGGCGGACAAGCCCTGACCATCGTCCTGCAGGCGCAGGCTCACCGTCGCCTCGCTGCCCTCAACGGCGAGCAGCAGGGTGTGCGCCTGACCGTGGCGCAGCGCATTGCTGATGCCCTCCTGCGCGGCGCGGTACAGCGCCAGCGCGGCATCGGTGCTCAAGACCGACTGGCCCAGCTCGATGCTCAGCGTCAGCCGCAGGCCGGGCTGGCTGAGGCGGGTTCGTTCGACCAGATCACGCAGCGCTTCGGCCAGCCCGAAGTTGTCCAGCAGCAGCGGCGTCAGGCGCGGAATCATGCCGTGCATCGCGTCGTACAGGCGCGAGGACTCGTCGGCAATCAGGCGCGCCGCCGCTTCGGCCTGCGGATCCAGCACGTGCATGCGCTGGGCGATCGACAAGGCCATGCTGCGCATCGCCGTCACCGATTGCCCCAGCTCGTCGTGCAGTTCGCGCGCGATCATGTGGCGCTCGCGCTCGATCTGCTGGTCGATCCAGCGCGTCAGCTCGCGGCTGTTCGACAGCTGCAACTCGGCCCGCAGCGCGCGCCCCTCGGTTTCAAGCTGATGTGCAAGTTGGCCGACCATCCGGTTGAAGGCACCCCCGATGGCGGTGGCTTCGGTGCCGGCAAGTGTCGGCAGGCGGACATCAAGCCGTCCGGCCTGCAATTGATTCAAGGCATCCACGATCTGCCCGAACGGCCGGACGGTACGACCGACCAGCCAGAACACCAACGCATTGACAGCCAGCAGCAGCAGGACGCTTCCCATGGCCAGCTGCCGCACGTAATCCCAGGCATCCAGCGCGGCCCGCGAGGCATTCGCGCGCACGATCAGCTTGCCGTCCGGCAAATCGATGGCCTGCGTCGATATCGGCGGCGAGACGAGCCGCTCGAACCAGGCGGGCGCGTCGCGGCCGGGTTTATACGGGGACGGCGGCGAGCGATACAGCTCATGGCCCTCCCGGTCCACGAGGGTGATGTCGTTGGAGCGCACCCGGCCCATGCCCTGCAAGAAGTTCAGGATCGCCGGGCTGCCCTGCGCAGCAAAGCGCCATGCCGTGCGGTTGAGCATTTGCGCGGCAACGCGGTTGGCTGCCACCACCTCCTCATGCACGGCTTCGCGAAGGCTACGCAGTTCTAGCGAGATCACGGCGGCGATGAACAGCAGGGTGAGCGCGCCGACGATGAGGTTGATCTTCAGTCTGAGCGGCATAGAGTTTTTGATGGTATCGGCAGCCGCCAGAACCGCACGCCACCGAATCATGAAAATCATGAGGTGCAAATCATGGCGTCAGGGCTGGGTGCGGCGCGGCAGAGCCCGCAACATTCACGTCGGGATGAGAAGTCCCCATGGGGTCCGACCGGAGCCCATGCCACCCGACAGGAGATTCCCCATGCAATGGCAAACCCCCACCGCGACTGACTTCCGTTTTGGTTTTGAGATCACGCTGTACATCTCGAACCGCTGATCTGACGGTAATGATCCCCCCCTGTGCCGCCTGCTCAGTGCAGCGGGAGGATCTCTTTTTCGGAAGCTGCTGATGCGCATCACGATTCTCGGTTCGGCCGCAGGCGGGGGCTTCCCGCAATGGAACTGCAACTGCCGCAACTGCGCTGGCCTACGCGCCGGCCAGCTCAAGGCCAAGCCCCGCACCCAGTCATCGATCTTCGTGCAGCCCGACACGGCTATCGACGGTGTGCTGTTCAATGCCTCCCCCGACATCCTCGAACAAATTCGCAGCCACCCGACGCTGCAGCCAAACCGCGCACCGCGCGATACGGCGATTGCCGGCGTAATACTGATGGACGGCCAGATCGACCACGCCACTGGCCTGTTCATGCTGCGTGAGCGAAGCAGCGCGCTGCCGCTGTGGTGCACCGATCCGGTCGAAGAAGACCTCAGCCAGGGCAACCCGGTGCTGCGCGTGTTGTCGCACTATTGCGGTGTGCAACGACACTGCATCGAGCTCGACGGCACCAGCTTCGAAGTGCCCGGCGTGCCCGATCTGCTGTTCAACGCGCTGCCCTTGTCCAGCAAGGCGGCACCCTACTCGCCACACCGCGATCGCCCGGTGGCAGGCGACAACATCGGCATGACGATCCGCGACCGCCGCAGCGGCAAGACCGCCTTCTACGCCCCCGGGCTCGGCGCGATCACGCCTGCCGTGTTCGACGCGATGTGCGGCGCAGACGCGGTGTTCGTCGATGGCACCTTCTGGACCGACGACGAGATGCCCCGCCTGGGGCTCGGCCGCAAGCATGCCCGCGAGATCGGCCACCTGCCGCAATCCGGGCCCGGCGGCATGCTGGAGTGGCTGGCCCGATTGCCGGCGGCCACCTCGCGCTACCTGATCCACATCAACAACACCAACCCCATCCTCGACGAAGACTCTGCCGAGCGCGCAACGCTGACGCACCAAGGCATCGTGGTCTGCGAGGACAACATGGCCATCCAGCTCTGACCCATGCGCGCCGACATCCTTTTGCCTGAGTCACGCCCTGGCGATGCCAGTGCTGCTACCGAGCCCGCCTGGGCACATGCCGAGTTCGAGACCCGGTTGCGCGAACGCGGCCGCTCGTACCACATCCATCACCCGTTCAACATGATGCTGAACAGCGGCCGTGCCAACGCGGAACAGGTGCGCGGCTGGGTCGCCAACCGCTTCTAC
>JANPNF010000364.1:0-6432 GCA_031427315.1 Burkholderiales bacterium
GCGAACACGCCCGGCTTCTTCGAGCGGCATGCCGAGCTGCTGAGCTCGGTTCAGCTCAGCAGCCCGCACGGCACGCGCGCCGTGTCGCTGCAGGAGCGGCAGATGGACCTGCTGCGCGAGAAGCACAATGGCCTGGAGCAGAAGATCATGGAGATGATTCGCCATGGTCAGGACAACGTCGCCATCGCCGATCGGCTGCACCGCTACACCCGCGCGCTGATGCTGACCGCTCACGCGGCTGACCTGCCCGAGGTGGTGGTGCGCGAGCTGAAGCAGCAGTTCCTCATTCCGCAGGCCGGCATCCGCGTCTGGAGTGCGGCGGCAGAACACCTCGCGCTTCCCGCTGATGACGAAAAAGTCCGCGAACAAGAGCGCGAATTCGCCCGCGAAGTCAGTGCCGATGCGAAGAGCTTTGCATCGAGCCTGACGTTGCCGTACTGCGGCGCCAACGTTGGCTTCGAAGCGTCCGGTTGGCTCGACGATGCCGCCACCGTCGCCTCGTTGGCACTGATCCCGCTGCGCCACGGTGCCAGCACCGACGCCTTCGGCTTGCTGGTGCTGGGCTCGCCCGATGCCACCCGTTTCGCGGCCGACATGGGCACCGAATTCCTGATGCGCATCGGCGAGATTGCCAGCGCCGGCCTGTCGCGGCTGATCCGGGCGGAGTGACGGCATCGATGGAGGCGACGTGAGTTCATCGGTCGCCAAAGCCGCCGCGCAGACGGTGCTTGCTGCGCCCGCGGTGCCTGTGTCTCCTGAATACAGCGAACCGCAAGCTCTGCCAGACGACCTGGTGCGCCACCTGCAGCACCTGCAGGTCGAGCGGCGCCTGGCCGAACGCACGCGCACGATGTATCGCCTGGCGTTCGAGCGACTTCAACGCTGTGCCAAGGCCACTGGCGTGCCGCTGCGCGAGGCGCAGCCGCACCATGTGCGACGCTGGGCCGGGCAACTGCATGCGCAGGGGCTGGCGCCCGGCAGCATTGCGATTGAGCTGTCGGCCTGGCGCGGCTTTTACCGCTGGTTGGGCCGCGATGGGCTGATTGCGCAGAACCCGGTCGCCGGCGTGCGTGCACCGCGGGCGCCGAAGCCGCTGCCGAAGGCACTCGCCGTCGATCAGGCGGTGGCGCTGGCGGAGTTCAAAGACGACATCACCGAGCGCCGCCACAGCGCAGCGCTGGCCGCGCGCGACCAGTGCATCACCGAACTGCTTTACGGCTGCGGCCTGCGCGTGGCCGAGCTGGTCGCGCTCGACGCGCAGCCCGGCCCGCAGGCCATCGGCTGGATCGACATCGCCGACGCGACCGCGCATGTGCGCGGCAAGGGCGACAAGGCGCGCAGCATGCCGGTCGGCGGGCCTGCGCTGGAGGCCTTGCAAGACTGGCTGTCGCAGCGCGGGCAGATGGCTGCAATTGACGAGCCCGCGCTGTTCGTCAGCAACCGCGGCAGCCGCATCACCACCGGCCAGGTGCGCTCGCGCTTGAAGCGGCGCGCGCAGCAGGCCGGGCTGCCGACCCACGTGCACCCGCACATGCTGCGGCATTCGTTCGCCTCGCACCTGCTGCAGTCCAGCGGCGACCTGCGCGCGGTGCAGGAGCTGCTGGGCCACGCCAACATCACGACGACGCAGGTCTACACCAAGCTCGATTTCGGCCACCTCAGCAAGGTGTACGACGCGGCCCACCCCAGAGCCAAGCGCAAGTGAAAACAATCAAGCTGCGCGACGGCAAGGAGCGCTCGCTGCGCAAGCGGCATCCGTGGGTGTTCGAGGGCAGCATCGCCAGCGGCCGTGCGGATGTGGGCGAGACGGTGCGCGTCGAATCGCATGCCGGCGAGTTCCTGGCGTGGGGTGCGTACAGCCCGGCCTCATCGATCCGCGTGCGGGCCTGGAGCTTCGATGCCGCTGAACGCATCGATGCTGCCTTCTTCGAGCGCCGCATCGCCCGCGCTGTTGCGGTGCGCGCGCGACTGCCGATCGAAAGCGATGCGATGCGGCTGGTCCACGGCGAGGCCGACGGCCTGCCCGGGCTGGTCGTCGATTGCTATGGCGACACACTCAGCGCGCAGTTCACCGCCGCCGGGGTCGAGCGCTGGAAGGGCGCCATCGCCGACGCGCTGCTGAAGGTCACCGGCCTGGAGCGTTTGTACGAACGAAGTGACGCGAGCGTGCGCGAACTCGAAGGTCTGGCGCCCATCACCGGCTGGTTGCGCGGCGCGCCGCAGAACCCCGACGACACCGAGATCACGATCCACGAACACGGCTGGCAGCTGACGGTGGATGTGGCGCGCGGCCACAAAACGGGCTACTACCTCGATCAGCGCGACAGCCGCAAACTGTTCGCCGACAGCGTGCGCCACTTCGGCGCGCAGCGCGTGCTGAACTGCTACAGCTACACCGGCGGCTTCAGCATTGCGGCGCTGGCCGGTGGCGCGACCGAGGTGACCAGTGTCGATTCCTCGGGCCCGGCGCTCGAACGCGCCAGCGCACATGTCGCGCTGAACGGCTTCGATGCGGCGCGCCACACCACCATCGATGCGGATGTGAATGCCACGCTGCGCCGCTTGATCGAGCAAGGCCGCCGCTTCAACGCCATCGTGCTCGACCCGCCCAAGTTCGCCGCCACCGCCGCACAAGCCGAACGCGCCGCGCGGGCCTACAAGGACATCAACCGCCTGGCGTTCACGCTGCTCGAACCCGGCGGCCTGCTGTTCACTTTTTCGTGCTCGGGCGGCGTCAGCGCCGACCTGTTCCACAAGATCGTGGCCGGGGCCGGGCTCGATGCGGGCATCGACGGGCAGATCCATGCGCGCACCGGCGCCGCGCCCGACCACCCGATGACGGTGACCTTCCCCGAGGGCGAGTACCTTAAAGGCCTGGTGATCGTCAAACAGATCGTGTGATTAATGGCGTATTTGCGTCATTCCATCGGCCTGTTCAGCTCGTGCGGGGCTTGCAACATCGATTCGCTGCGTAGCATCGGCGCAGCATTACCGTAACCCGGAGAATTTTCATGTGTGGCATCGTCGGCGCCGTCAGCAAGCACAACATCGTCCCGCTGCTGATCGAGGGCCTGAAGCGGCTCGAATACCGGGGCTATGACTCCTGCGGCGTGGCCGTCCATCAGCGTAGCGGCCTGCGCCGCGCGCGCAGCACCGCACGGGTCGCCGAGCTGGAAATCAATGTCGCGGCCGAGCAGGTCGAAGGTGGTACCGGCATCGCGCACACCCGCTGGGCCACCCACGGCGCGCCAGCGGTGCACAACGCGCACCCCCATTTTTCGCCCGGCCCGCATCCAGGCGCCGACGCGGGTGCCAGCGACGGTGTGGCCGCTGTCGGCCGGGTGGCGCTGGTGCACAACGGCATCATCGAGAACCACGACGAGCTTCGCGATGAACTGCGCCGCCTGGGCTACCGCTTCGACAGCCAGACCGACACCGAGGTGATCGCCCACCTGGACGACCACCAGAACGACGGCGACCTTTTGAGCGCGGTGCAGCGCGCGGTGCAGCGCCTGCGCGGCGCCTATGCGATCGCGGTGTTCTGCCGCGACGAGCCGCAGCGCGTGATCGGCGCGCGCGCCGGCTCGCCGCTGATCCTGGGCATCGGCACCGGCGAGCGCCTGGGCGACCACTACTTGGCCAGCGACGCGATGGCGCTCGCTGGCGTGACCGACCAGATCGTCTACCTCGAAGAGGGCGACGTGGTCGATCTGCAGCTGGGCAGCGTGGCGATCAGTGCAAGCGACAGCGCAGCCGACAGCGCGCAAGGCACCGGCCGTTTTCACGCGGTGCAGCGCCATGTGCGCACGGTGCACGCGCATTCGGGCGCGGCCGAGCTGGGGCCGTACCGGCACTACATGCAAAAGGAAATCTTCGAGCAGCCGAAAGCCATTGCCGACACGCTAGACGCGGTGCAAGGCATTTCACCGGCGCTGTTCGGTGAGGGCGCCGGGCGCGTGTTTCAACACATCGATTCGGTGCTGATCCTGGCCTGCGGCACCAGCTACTACGCCGGCTCGGTGGCGAAATATTGGCTGGAGGGTATCGCGAAGATCCCGACCAGCGTCGAAGTGGCCAGCGAATACCGCTACCGAGACAGCGTGCCGAACCCGCGCACGCTGGTGGTGACCATCACGCAAAGCGGCGAAACCGCCGACACGCTGGCCGCGGTGAAACACGCGCGTGCACTTGGCATGCTGCACACGCTGACGGTGTGCAACGTGGCCACCAGCGCGATGGTGCGCGAGTGCGCGCTGGCTTACATCACCCGCGCCGGCGTCGAGATCGGCGTGGCCTCGACCAAGGCCTTCAGCACCCAGCTGGTCGGCCTGTTTTTGCTGACGCTGACGCTGGCGAAAACGCGCGGCTTTCTGTCGGCCGAGCAAGAAGCCGAACACCTGAAAGCGCTGCGCCACCTGCCGGTGGCCGTGCAGGCGGTGCTGGCGCTGGAGCCGCAGGTGATCGCCTGGGCTGAGCAATTTGCCAGCAAGGAAAACGCGCTGTTCTTAGGCCGGGGCCTGCACTACCCGATCGCGCTGGAAGGCGCGTTGAAGCTGAAAGAAATCAGCTACATCCACGCCGAGGCCTACCCCGCGGGCGAGCTGAAACACGGCCCGCTGGCGCTCGTGACGGCCGAGATGCCGGTGGTCACCGTGGCACCGAACGACGCGCTGCTTGAGAAGCTCAAAAGCAACCTGCAAGAAGTGCGCGCTCGCGGCGGCGAGCTGTTCGTGTTCGCCGATGCCGACACCCGCATCGAGTCGGCCGAGGGCCTGCAAGTGATCCGCATGCCCGAGCACTACGGCGCGCTCAGCCCGATCCTTCACGTGGTGCCGCTGCAGCTGCTGGCGTATCACACCGCGTGTGCGCGCGGCACCGATGTCGACAAGCCCAGGAACCTCGCGAAGAGCGTGACCGTCGAGTGACGGGATTCCTGGGTTGAAGGGCCCGGGTTCAGCCCTTCTTCGCGAACAGGGTGGGCAAGAAGACCGACAGGTAACCCAATACCAATCCGACCGCCTGCGTCAGGATGACGATCCAGACATTGGTCAAGCTGTAAAGATCGTCAACCGCCGGTTTGCCAAATACGTAGGCGAAGAAAACCGCAAACGCACCGAAGGCCGCCGGCGTCAAAGCGAACAATTCCCAGCTCATCAAGATCACCAACAGCAAGGCCGCCAGGCCGACGGCCAAAGCAATGGCGATGACCGGCGTTTCGCCTGTACCCACCTTCAGAGCGTAGACGCAGAGATAGCCGAACAAGACACCGGCCAGGATCGGAGCGCCCGCCTTGATGAAGGCTTTGGAGTCAGCGCCCGCCACAAAGAAAAACGCCCAGCTCACGAACGACGACCAGGTGGGCAGGCTCGTCTTGATCGAGATGTAGGTCCACAAGGTGGCCAAGATACCAACGCTGATTGAGAGAGGAATGTTCTTGATGGCCATGGTGTGGTCTCCGTTTTGCAGGCCACCATGTTGGTTTTCTTGGCATACCCAGGCAATCCGTGGATTCACAGATTGCCTGAGCATTTGAATGCTGTAGACACCCAATGGGACAGCGAGGCCGCATCAGTCCCTGAGTCGGCGTGCCGCCACCGCACGGCGGCGCGACAGGATCCACCAGCTGTTCAGGCCCGTCAGCACCATGACGGGCCAAAGCATGGTGCAAGTCAGCGTCCACATCAGGCGCCCGTCGAGCGGGCCGGTGTCGCCCTTGTCGTTGCGCCGCGTCGGCCCTTCGTTGAACAGGTGCCGCCTCGAATAAGTTGCCAGGCCGAAGCAGAAACCGAAGACGAGAAAGGTGGCGATAGGGAGGTTCACGGTGCGTTCCTTCGGCGATGCTTATGGGTTCGAGCGCGAGGCCGCTCAACGGCCACGCTAATGGCATGGTAGGCACTGCGTGGCAGTGGCGCAAGAGTGGGGGCCGCGTTATTGCCTACCCCGTGCGCACGGCCCGACGAGTCTTGCACGGCATGGTTTAGTTGCCTATGCTCTGCCACGCGCGTTGACAACAGATCGCGCACTCGCCACCTCAGCCTCGCCATGGAATTTTCATGATTCAGATTGTGTACATCAGCAGCGCCGTGACACCTTGGTCAACGGAGCAGCTGCTGGAGCTGCTTCAGCAGTGCCTGAAGAACAATGCGGCCCGCGGCGTAACAGGCATGCTGCTGTTCGGCGACGACACTTTTTTGCAGGCGCTGGAGGGTGACGACACGGTGATCGACGACTTGGTCGACAAGATCGCCCGTGACCCGCGCCACGCCAAGGTGCAGCTGCTGCACCGGCGATCCGTCGAGCGGCGCCAGTACTCCGACTGGAGCATGGGATTCAAGCGGATTTCCGACCGGGAGCTGACCGGTATCAAAGGCTTGAAGGATTTCGGCGCGAAGGATTTCAACTTTGACTTCCTGGCCCGCAACGAAGGCGTCG
>JANPNF010000365.1:0-1700 GCA_031427315.1 Burkholderiales bacterium
GTGCCGCGGATCAACTGGCACAGGTTGGTCTTGCGGCTCAGGCAGAACTTGCAGCCGCGGCACTCGGGCGTGTACAGCGGAATCACATGGTCGCCCGGCTTCAAGCTCGTGACGCCCGCCCCCACTTCCAGCACCACCCCCGCGCCTTCATGGCCCAGGATGGCCGGGAACAGGCCCTCGGGGTCGGCACCCGAGAGCGTGTACTGATCGGTGTGGCAGATGCCGGTGGCCTTGATCTCCACCAGCACCTCGCCGGCGCGTGGGCCTTCGAGGTCGACGGTTTCAATGGTCAGCGGGGCGCCGGCCTTCCAGGCCACGGCTGCGCGGGTTTTCATGCGAGTTCCTTGATGGGGCTGAGTGAGATGGCGGCGGATCGACACGCGCCGCCCGGATGCGGCGTTGGCCGCAGAGGGCATCGTGTCACAAAGTTCGCTGCGGGCACGATCGCTGTCGGGCACGTACGAGATGCGTTGCGACTGATGGATCGCGAAGATCGTGTGCAACTGCCTCTCGAACACAAGGCGCAACGGAATTGATTCGCTGGGTTCTTTCACAGCTGGAAACGAATACGGGCCGCGAAGGCCCGTATGTTGTAGCTGTCTGGCGGAGAGGGTGGCCGCTTTTTGCCCAGTCCAGATAGGTCGCGGAAAGTCCAACATCGTCCGCAAACCCGCACCGTTAAGCCATTTCCGCTGTTGATCGAGTCCAGTTTCGGTGAGCGATATCGAAGATAACCCAACCATGAGAAATGGGTAGGGATATAGTCTTCCAAGACGCTCACGATCAGGAGATTACATGACGAGAAACATCGCAGGCGAAAAACCAGTCCCAAAACGAGAGTACAGCACTGCGCGCGACCGACTGAAGGCCCTGCAGGTGCAGCGGCTGCAAGAGCCGCTCAGCAAGGTCTGACCCCGGCGACGGGCCGCATACCGGCGATAGCCCGACGGGGCGATCTGCAGCACGGTGCAGATCGACTCGACCACGTGAGCGTCGCGGTGCTCATCGACGAGCCCGTACATCACTTCAGTCGGCGGCCCTGCTCCGCCTGGGCGAAAAACGCGCTCGCCACCTGCAAGATCTCATTGGTACGGCGCAGCTCCTAGACCACGCGCTCGCGTTCTTTGACGCGCTGGGCTTCGGCTCTGGTCACGCCAGGGCGCGTGCCAGCATAAATCCCCTGGCGTTGCACCCAAATCAACAGCGTCTGGGGGACGCAGCCGATCTTTAGGGCGATCGACACGACGGCCGCCCACAGCGAGGGGTACTCCTCGCGGTGCTCTTGCACCATGCGCACGGCCCGCTCACGCACTTCCGGTGAAAACTTGTTCGTCTTGTTCATAGCTCCATCTTCTTAAGTGTTGGAGCTTCCTCAAAAACAGGGGCGGTTTAGACACGATGCCGTCGCGAGGGTCACCAGCTGAGCCTCCGGTGCCCGACTGCCGTAGCAGCCAGGCGGACATTCAAGGGGAAAGGGGATCTCAGGTCCGCTTGATAAAAATTGCTCGACCAAGTCTGCATTCAATGACAAGCTACGGAATTATTTTTCGGTTCATCAGCATGTTGAAATGTTTGAAAGAGGCCACTGGCGCTCGTCACGCTGCGCTGGAACGTCGATTACCGCTGCTTAACGCAGATCTGACGCTCTCCACCTACCTGCAGTTCGTACAAAAGCTGCACGGCTTCTACGATCCGCTCGA
>JANPNF010000366.1:0-3394 GCA_031427315.1 Burkholderiales bacterium
CCGCTGCCGGTGGGCACGGTGTACGAGCCCGAGAACACCTTGACCTCACTGGTGTCTTCGGGTGACACCTGCACCTGCGCACTGATGCTGTGTTCGAGCTGCCACAGGTTGTCGTAGCGCAGCGAGGCCTGCAACCGCGTCGAGGTGGTGTTGGGGCTGGATTTGTTGTTCAGCTCCAGGCTGCCGTGCAGTGGAAACTTGTCTTCCACCGTCAGGTCGACTTCGGTGGTGCCCGGTGCCTTGCCGGGGCGCAACAGCGGTGTGACGCGGCGGTCGGCCGAGCGGTTGACGGTGGCGAGCTGCGCGGTCACCTCTTTGAAGTTCGGCACTTCGCCTTCGGCCAGTGCGGGCACCTTGTCGAGAATGCGGCCTTGCGAGTAGTACTGCGCGCCGACCACCCGCAAGCGTGACACCGGCGCCTGCAGCACCTTCAGCGTCACCACGCCGTCAGTAATGCGCTGCTCGGGCGTGTCGACCACCACCGTGCCGTAGCCCGCAGTGCGGTAGGCGGCCTCCAGCGCGAGGCGCGCCGATTCGACATCGGCCACCGTGCGCTGCTCGCCCATGAACGGATACACCGCGCGCTCGATGCGTTCGGCCGGCAGCACCGAATTGCCTTCGACGCGGTACTCGAACACGTCGAAGCGCGGAGTGGTGGGATCGGCAGGTGCGTCGGCCTCGGCATGCACGCCGAAAGCGATCAACAACCACAGGAAAACGACAGACAGCAGCCTCGCGAATGGCGACGACGGTCCATGACAACGGAAAACGGCCATCCGACGGATTCTTCCGGCGCTTGATGACAGTACGTCGGGGATGTGTCGCATCAGCCCGCTTCGCTCAGGGCGCGTTCCGAACCAGCGGCGGCAAGCCGCCTGGCGCGCCCAGTGCGCACGCCACGCCGCGCTGAACCGCCGAGTCGCGGCACGCGCGGGCCGCATCGTCGCCCGCGCTGCCGGCCACCTGCTGGCAGCTTTGTTCGTCGTAGGCCGCGATGCGGCTGCAAGCTTCCGGCGTGCGGCTGCGCATGTCGTCTTGCGTCGGTCGCGCCACGCGCTCTGCGCTGAGCTCAAGTTCAGCGATCTCGGGTGCGGGGATCTCGGGTTCGGCTGGCGGCGACGATTTGTTTGGCTGAGCGGGCCGCCGCAATCCAGGCGTTGACGCGGCTGAGCGAGGTGGCGACGGTGTTGCCACCGATTTGGGTACCGCGAGCACTGCCACCAAATCGGCCGCGCTCGGCGCGATGAATCGCCACTCTTGGTACGAGGTCGACCCCTGCGCCGAAAACCCAGCGACCACAGAGTTGCGCGGATAAGGCTTGCGCTCCGACAGGCTGTGCACGCCGACAATGCCGCCATCGGGGAGCCGCATCAGCCCCCACTGCACATCGCCAGTCATCGGATCGACATAGAGGCGACGCAAGTGGCGCTGCGGTGTGATGGCCCGGTCATCGCGCAGCAGGTCTTCGAGGCGGCGTGGATAGGGCTGCGCCGAATCCGGGGATTGCGCGCGGTAGTGCTCGATCGCGGCGGCGAACTGGCGACCGATGAACACGAGTTCGCGCTCGTCGTCGCGCTGCTTCGCAATGCGCCAGACCGCGCTGGCCGCCACCGCGGTCATCGCCATCACGCTGATGAGGAACAGCACGCCGAGGTAGGTGAAGCCCCGGGAGCGCGCGCCGCGCGAAGTCAGACGCGTTGCCTCAAATGCGCTTGCGGCGCCAGGCGGCACCGAGCGACAACAAGCCCGATCCGAGCAACAGCGCCGAGGCCGGCACCGGCACCGCCGACACCGCGTCATAGCTGTATCGAACGGTAAACAACCCATCTGCTACGGCCGAGCCGCCGAAGAACAGGCCTGGCACCGAAGTGCCGCCGAAGGTGCCGTCGGTGCGGTTTGCGGTGAACGAAGCACTGGTACCACCCATTCCGATGTACGGCGCGAAATTCAACGGCAACACGTTGACTGAATTCGACGCGGTGCCGACGATTCCCGTGAATGAGCTGATCGGAAACCCCGGCGCCGCGGTGCCGCTCGCCAGCGCCGCGATGGCCACCGCGGTGACCGAGGTCGCGTCCGGCGTGTTCGCCGTCACCGTGACCGGGATCGACACGAAGGCGTTGGTGAAGGTCTGCGGCGTGCCGAGGTTGTTGAACACATCGATGCGGCCGATGATGTGGGACACCAGCGACAGGCTCACGTTGTTCAGCGTGCCCAGGCTGCTGTTGAACAGCGGAACAGAAAACGTCGTCGAAAACGGCGTAGAGCTCGGCGCCAGCACGGTGTTGTACTCAATGAAAGCAGCATTCGCAGCGCCGACGCACAGCACCAGACTGCCGGTGAGAACAATCAATCTGAGGTTCATTCGCTTCTTTCTCAAAGATGCCGGCGGTAGCGTGATGGCAAAAATTTCGAGGTTGATGCGGGAGCGGTCCCAGCGAAGTTGCGCATCCTCTCGGGCGCCGGAGCTGAACAAATTGAACATGGCAAACCCCTCAATCCTCATTGGATCAACCGGCCGCGGGTGCCGAACCCATCCACGGGTCCGGCACACGCAGCCTTCGATCATCAAGCCACCGAGCCAGGCGCATCGCGCGAGTCGGCGTACCCCACTAACGTTGCCTCGATCTGCTGGCGCTTCTGGCCAGCACGGCCGACCCGAAGCAAAAGCGCCTCTTCCAACAAGGCGATTGCCTCCTGGTTGACTGACCGCCGGTTGTCAAACGCCTCGCGGATGATGAGTTCCTTCACCACCTGCGGCATCTTCTTGATGAACAAATCAACATCCACAGCGTTTCTCCACCAAAGGGTTGGTAATTGGCACCACACCGCTACCCCACACCTCAGTCAAGACAACGAGTTCGAATGTTAGAGATTCACCATGACGGCACCAAGAAGGTAAAGCGGTGATGCCGGCCCGAAATAGCCAGTCCGATTGGTAGGTGGCGAACTCGGGATCTCCAACCAATCGGGGCCCGCCGATGCCAGCGGAACGGATTCCGGTGACACCGACAGGCCCTGGGCCGGTCAGCGGAAGGGGCGCTGCAGCGCATGGTCAGTCGGGGTGCAGGATGCCCAGGCTCATGGCGCGCGCAATGGCGTGCGTGCGGGTGTTCGAGTCGAGCTTGCGCAAGATCGCCTGGATGTGGTTCTTGATGGTCCACGGGCTGCAGCTCAGCAGCTCGGCAATCTCAGAATTGGTCTTGCCGCTCTTGATGAGGTTGAGAATTTCCTCCTGCCGCGGCGTGACCAGCCGACCCGAGCGCTGGGTGTGGACGCTGGAGGCTTCTCGTTCGGTGGCCAGCACCCGCAGGAAAGCGTTGTGCAGGTGCGGCACCAGCAGCTCGATGACGTAGCCGAGCCGCACGTCGAGCTCACCCGACAGCCTCGAAAA
>JANPNF010000367.1:0-6687 GCA_031427315.1 Burkholderiales bacterium
CCATGTAGGGCATGTCTTCGACCGGAACGATCTTGGACACCACACCCTTGTTGCCGTGGCGGCCGGCCATCTTGTCGCCAGGCTGCAGACGACGCTTGACAGCCAGGTAGACCTTGACCATCTTCAGCACGCCGGCGGGCAGCTCGTCACCTTGGGTCAGCTTCTTGCGCTTCTCTTCAAAGGCCAGGTCGAAGCTGTGGCGCGTTTGCTCCAGCGAGTTCTTGATCGATTCAAGCTGGTTGGCGACCTCGTCGTCGGCCGGACGGATGTCGAACCAGTGGTACTTCTCGATCGAGGCCAGATAGGCCTTGTCGAGCGTCGTTCCCTTGGTGATCTTCTGCGGGCCGCCGTTGGCGATCTTGCCGTTGAGCAGCTTCTCGATCCGGTCAAAGGCGTCGGCCTCGACGATGCGCAACTGGTCGTTCAGGTCCAGGCGGAAGCGCTTGAGCTCATCGTCGATGATCTGCTGGGCGCGCTTGTCGCGCTGAATGCCTTCACGGGTGAACACCTGCACGTCAATGACCGTGCCATTGGTGCCCTGATCCACACGCAGTGAGGTGTCCTTCACATCGCTGGCCTTCTCGCCGAAGATGGCGCGCAGCAGCTTTTCTTCTGGCGTCAGCGTGGTCTCGCCCTTGGGCGTGACTTTGCCCACCAGCACGTCGCCGGGGGTGACTTCGGCGCCGACGTAGACGATGCCCGACTCGTCCAGACGCGAAAGCTGCTGCTCGCTCAGGTTCGGGATGTCACGGGTGATTTCTTCCGAGCCCAGCTTGGTGTCGCGGGCCATGACCACCAGTTCCTCGATGTGGATCGAGGTGTAGCGGTCTTCGGACACCACGCGTTCCGAGATCAGGATCGAATCCTCGAAGTTGTAGCCGTTCCAGGGCATGAACGCGACCAGCATGTTCTGGCCCAGGGCCAGTTCACCCAGGTCGGTGGAGGCGCCGTCGGCGACCACGTCACCAGCGGCCACCTTGTCACCCCGGCGCACGATGGCGCGCTGGTGGATGTTGGTGTTCTGGTTGCTGCGCTGGTACTTGATCAGGTTGTAGATGTCTACACCGACTTCACCGGCCACCGTCTCGTTGTCGTTGACACGGATGACGATGCGGTTGGTGTCGACATAGTCGACGATGCCGCCTCGGCGCGAGGTAACCACGGTGCCCGAGTCGATCGCGGCGACGCGCTCGACGCCGGTGCCGACCAGGGCCTTCTCGGGACGCAACACCGGCACCGCCTGGCGCTGCATGTTGGCGCCCATCAACGCGCGGTTGGCGTCGTCGTGCTCGAGGAATGGCACCAACGAGGCCGCCACCGACACGATCTGCGCCGGCGCCACGTCCATGTACTGGATGCGCTCGGGCGAGGTCAGCACCGACTCGCCGGCCTCACGCGCAGAGACCAGCTCATCGGTCAGCACGCCATCAGGGCTCAACGAGGCGTTGGCCTGGGCGATGACGTACTTGCCTTCTTCGATCGCCGACAGGTAGTCGATCTGGTCGCTGACCTTGCCGTCATTGACGCGGCGATAAGGCGTTTCCAGGAAGCCATACTCGTTCAGCCGCGCATACAGCGACAGCGAGTTGATCAGGCCGATGTTCGGGCCTTCCGGCGTCTCGATCGGGCAAACACGGCCGTAGTGGGTGGGGTGCACGTCGCGCACCTCAAAACCGGCACGCTCACGCGTCAGACCGCCCGGGCCGAGGGCAGATACACGCCGCTTGTGCGTGATCTCGGACAGCGGGTTGGTCTGGTCCATGAACTGCGACAGCTGACTGGCACCGAAGAACTCCTTCAACGCCGCTGAGATCGGCTTGGAGTTGATCAGGTCATGCGGCATCAGCGCGTCGGTCTCGGCCTGGCCAAGACGTTCCTTGACAGCCTTCTCGATGCGCGCAAGGCCTGAGCGGTACTGGTTTTCGGCCAGTTCGCCCACGCAGCGCACGCGCCGGTTGCCCAGATGGTCGATGTCATCAACTTCGCCACGGCCGTTGCGCAACTCAACCAGAATCTTGACCACGTCGAGGATGTCGTCGTTGGCCAGGGTCATCGCGCCTTCGGGCACGTCACGACCAACGCGGGCGTTGAACTTCATGCGGCCCACGCGCGACAGGTCGTAGGTGTCGGCGTTGTAGAACAAGCGGCCGAACAGGGCTTGCACCGCGTCTTCGGTCGGCGGCTCGCCGGGGCGCATCATGCGGTAGATGGCCACTCGTGCAGCCAACTCGTCGGCGGTCTCATCGACGGCCAGGGTCTGGCTGATGTAGGCGCCCTGGTCCAGCTCGTTGGTGAACAGGCACTGCACGTCCTTGACGCCCGATGTGCGCAGCTTCTTCAGCAGGGCTTCGGTCAACTCGTCGTTGGCCTTGGCAATGATCTCGCCGGTATCGGCGTCGACCATGTTGCGGGCCACGATGCGCCCGACGACGTAGTCCTCGGGCACCGAGACAAACTGGGTGCCGTTGGTCTCGAGCGAGCGCACATGGCGCGCGGTGATGCGCTTGTCCTTCTCGACGACGACCTTGCCGTCCTTGTCGGTGATGTCGAAGCGCGCGACCTCGCCCTTCAGGCGGTCGGGCACAAACTCCATCTGCGCGCCGGCGTCCATCAACCTGAAGGTGTCGAACTCGAAGAAGTTCGCCAGGATCGCTTCCGGATTCAGACCGATGGCCTTGAGCAGGATGGTCACCGGCATCTTGCGCCGACGGTCAACGCGGAAGTACAGGATGTCCTTCGGGTCGAACTCGAAGTCCAGCCACGAGCCGCGATAGGGGATGATGCGCGCGCTGAACAGCAGCTTGCCCGAGCTGTGGGTCTTGCCATTGTCATGCTCGAAGAACACACCGGGGCTGCGGTGCAGCTGGCTGACGATGACACGCTCGGTGCCATTGACGATGAAGGAGCCGTAGTCGGTCATGAGCGGCACTTCGCCCATGTAGACCTCTTGCTCCTTGATTTCCTTGACCACCTTGGCCGGCGACGACTCGCGGTCATAGATGATCATCTGCAGTTTCGCGCGCACGGCCGCGGCAAAGGTCAGACCCCGCTGCTGGCATTCCCGCACGTCAAACGGCGGTTTCGCGATGTTGTACTCAATGAACTTCATCTCCACCATGCTGTTGTGCGAGACGATAGGGAAGGCGGACAGGAACGCCGCCTGCAGCCCTTCGGGCTTGCGCTTGGACGGCGGCAGGTCTTTCTGCAGGAAGGCGACGTAGGCCTCGCGCTGCATCGTGAGCAGGTAGGGCACGTCGAGCACATGCTCGCGTTTACCGAAGCTCTTGCGAATACGCTTGCGCTCGGTGTAGCTGTAGGGGGTTGCTTGCGCCATGAATACTCCGTGGAGAGGGTGCCGCCCAGGGCCCGGGCAGATGTCTCGTCGGCGACTGGCACCGGTGCACGCGCATGGCTCCGCCAAGGAAGCAAGCACGGCCCGAAGCTTGGTGGCTGGCCACTACCAGCCGCTGGCGGACAACCCCGGCGTTGCACCGGAGCCCGACCAAACCGGTTCTCTGCAGTCGGTTCAGAGAACACTTGAAAAAGCCCTAGAGCATACCCCGTACGGCTTTTTCAAGTGTTCTGCAGGGCCAATAGCCCTGCAAACACAAATGCGCTGACCGCCGGGTCAGCTCCTCGGCAATCCATCGAGAGCGGAGCGTCGCGAGCGCGCCGAGGTCGGTTCGAGAAGCGCAGCCGTACATCCGTACGGCGAGCTTCACAGGACCGAGATCGCCGTGCGCAGCGGCTCCGATTCGATGGATTTACTTGATTTCGGCTTTGGCGCCAGCGTCCAGCAGCTTCTTCAGCGCGGCGTCGGCGTCGGCCTTGGAAACGGCTTCCTTGACGGCCTTCGGAGCGCCATCAACCACGTCCTTGGCTTCCTTCAGGCCCAGGCCGGTCAGTTCGCGCACGGCCTTGATGACCTGCACCTTGTTGGCGCCGGCTTCCAGCAGCATCACGTTGAACTCGGTCTGCTCTTCCACCACGGCTGCGGCAGCACCAGCACCAGCACCGGCCGGAGCGGCCATGGCTGCGGCGGACACGCCGAACTTCTCTTCAATCGCCTTGACCAGGTCGTTGAGCTCCATCACGGACATGCTGTCCATGGCGGTCAGGAATGCGTCTTTGTCGAATGCCATTTTGTTTATCTCGATGTTGATTGGGTTGAATGTCTGGTCTGCGGCAGATCAGGCCGCTGGCGGAGCGTCGGCTGCCGGAGCATCCGCAGCGGGTGCCGCTTCTGCAGGCGCCGCTTCAGCCGGTGCTGCTTCAGCAACTGCCGCTTCAGCAGGTGCTGCTTCAGCAACTGCCGCTTCAGCAACTGCCGCTTCAGCAGGGACAGCTTCCGCCGCGCTCCGCTGCTCAAGCACCGCACCAAGCACGCTGGCGAAGCGCTGGATAGGCGACTTCAGCAGGCCGGCGATCTGGGCAATCAGCACTTCGCGGCTGGGGATGGCCGCCAATGCGACCACACCCTTGGCGTCGAGCAGCTTGCCTGCGTAGGCACCACCTTTGATGACCAGCTTGTCGTTGCCTTTGGCAAAGTCGGCGATGACTTTGGCCGCAGCGACGGCGTCTTCTGAAAAGCCGTAAATCAGCGGGCCGGCCATGCTCTCCGCAACCACCTCGAACGGCGTTCCCGCAACCGCGCGACGAGCCAGTGTGTTCTTCAGCACGTGAAGGTACACACCCTTGTCGCGCGCTTCGCGGCGCAGCTTGTTCAGGTGATCAACGGTGAGGCCACGGTACTCGGCCAGCGCGAGGGTCTGCGAGCGCGCGGCCTGGGCCGACACGTCCGCGACTACGGCCGCTTTCTCGTTGCGATTGAGACTCAAGGTCTGCTCCTCACTAAAAAGCACCGTTTGCCCATGGGCTTGTTGCCCAGGGACGCCCGGCGCATCCGGGTTGCAGCGACCAAACCGTCCGGCATCCAGCACCCGGGCATCACTGCCCGAACTCCAAACCCCATTCGGCGGGACCGCCATCTGCGCTGGCCGGCAAGGATGACCTTGCCGATTAAGCAGCCCTTGAAAGGCCGCGCCTGCGGTCTTGGATGGCCCGTTGCCAGCGGTTGCTGGCCTCGGCCCACCAATTCAACGCCGGTACCAGACAAGTACCGGGCGCATGTTGTTTGGGCGCCGCCCCATCCAGGGCTGCGCCACTATCGTCAGTTCAGGCTTCAGGCCGACATCGACTGCATATCAACCCGCACGCCCACGCCCATGGTCGACGAGACGGCCAGCTTGCGCAGGTACACACCTTTGCTGGAGGCCGGCTTGGCCTTGCTCAGCGCGTCCAGCAGCGCAGCCAGGTTGCCCTTGAGCTTGTCGTCGTCGAACGAGCGGCGGCCGATGGTGCCGTGGATGATGCCGGCCTTGTCGACGCGGAACTGGACCTGACCGGCCTTGGCGTTGCGCACTGCCGTGGCCACATCGGGCGTCACGGTGCCGACCTTGGGGTTGGGCATCAGGCCGCGCGGGCCCAGGATCTGGCCCAGGGTACCGACGATGCGCATGGTGTCGGGCGAGGCAATGACGACGTCGAAGTCGAGCTTGCCGGCCTTGATGTCGGCGGCCAGGTCGTCCATGCCGACGATGTCGGCACCGGCGGCCTTGGCTTCTTCAGCCTTGGCGCCCTGGGCGAACACGGCTACGCGCTTGGTCTTGCCGGTGCCGTTGGGCATCACGACAGCGCCACGCACCACCTGGTCGGACTTCTTGGCGTCGATGCCCAGTTGCACCGAGACGTCGATCGACTCGTCGAACTTGGCGGTGGCGAAGCTCTTGACCATCGCGATGGCTTCGTCAAAGGCGTACA
Organism: Burkholderiales bacterium; assembly: GCA_031427315.1. Classification (GTDB taxonomy): domain Bacteria; phylum Pseudomonadota; class Gammaproteobacteria; order Burkholderiales; family Burkholderiaceae_C; genus PBB1. The sequence goes on from JANPNF010000367.1 coordinate 5,821, forward strand.
GCTTCAGGCTGTCGACCTTGCCGGCCGACAGTTTCTGGCGTTTGCTGAGTTTGGCCATGTCAGACACCCTCCACCGTGATGCCCATCGAGCGGGCGGAACCAGCGATCGTGCGAACCGCAGCGTCCATGTCGGCGCCGGTGAGATCCTTGATCTTGGTCTTGGCAATTTCTTCCAGCTGGGCGCGGGTGATCTTGCCGACTTTGTCCAGGTGCGGACGGCCGGAGCCCTTTTCGATCTTCACGGCCTTCTTCAGCAGCACGCTCGCGGGCGGCGACTTCATGATGAAGGTGAAGGACTTGTCGGCGTAGGCGGTGATCACCACGGGCAGCTTCAGACCGGGCTCAATGCCCTGGGTCTGGGCGTTGAACGCCTTGCAGAACTCCATGATGTTCAGGCCACGCTGGCCTAGGGCCGGGCCGATAGGGGGCGAAGGATTGGCCTTGCCCGCCGGTACTTGCAGCTTGATAAAGCCGACGATTTTCTTTGCCATGAAAGGCTCCTCGAGTTCAAACGTTCCTTGGCACGGATGCCGCAGAACTCCTCGTCAATGCGACCCGTTGCTCGAATCAGCAGGTGGCGCCGGGTCGCGCCATGTCACCTGCTGGTGAAAACTTCAGTGCTCAGCAGAGCCCGTCAAACTCTGACTTCGGCCCTGAGGGCCTCAGGCGAGGTCTGACGCGCGCAGCGGATCAGACCTTCTCAACCTGCGCGAAGTCCAGGTCGACGCCGGTGGCGCGACCGAAGATCGTGACCGAGACCTTGACCTTGCTCTTCTCGTAGTTGACCTCTTCGACAGCGCCGTTGAAGTCGGTGAACGGGCCGTCCTTGACGCGCACCAGTTCGCCCACTTCCCACTCAACCTTGGG
>JANPNF010000368.1:0-6525 GCA_031427315.1 Burkholderiales bacterium
GGCTTCGACACCAGTTTCAGCTTCGTCTACAGCCCGCGGCCCGGCACACCGGCAGCCAACCTGCACGACGACACGCCGCAGGCTGTCAAGCTGCAGCGGCTGCAGCAGCTGCAAGCCGCGATCGAAGCCAACGCGCAGCGCATCAGCCAGGCGATGGTCGGCAGCCGTCAGCGCATTCTGGTCGAGGGGCCGTCGCGCAAGGACCCGAACGAGTTGATGGGCCGCACCGCGTGCAACCGCAAGGTGAACTTCAAGGGAGCACAGCGGCTGGTGGGTCAGTTGATCGACGTGACCGTGACGCAGGCCAATCCGAATTCGCTGCGCGGCGAAGTCGTCACCGCCTGAGCCATGGGAATCAGCCTGTCAACGGCCGCGGGTGCGCCACCACAGGCTGGCAGCGCATGCCAGCACCATGGCCGCATAGGTGACCATCTTGCCGTCGCGGCCGGTGATCAGCAGGCCCGCGATGCAGGCGAGCAGGCTGGCCGCTGCGGCCGAGCCACCCAATTGGAGCCAGGGTGTGGCGCGCAACGGGCCGCTCCACAGCCACTTCGCCGCGGTGGCGCTGATCACGCCCAGCAACAGCGCTGGCGCTGCGAAATTGAGAAGATGCCACAGAAGGCCGAGGAAGCTCATGGTGCGATCGGCGCAGGGCAACACCCCGAAGCCGCTCGGGTGTTACGTGCTGGGCGTGGGTTGCGAATTGCTGTAAATTTTGCCTGATAGATATGAGCGTCTTCACCCTCGGACTCAACCATGCCACCGCGCCGCTCGACCTGCGCGGCCGCTTCGCGTTTTCGGCCGAACAACTGGCGCCGACGTTGCGTGCTTTTCGCCAGAAGTTGCAGCGCTCGCCCGAAGCCGCGCTGGTGTCGACCTGCAACCGCACCGAGTTGTATGTCGGCGCTGACGCAAGCCTGGTCGCGCCGGCCATCGACTGGCTGGCCGAGATCGGCGGCATGTCCGGCGCTGCGCTGCGTGAACATGCCTATGTGCTGGAGAACGAGGCGGCGGCGCGCCACGCCTTTCGTGTAGCCAGCGGGCTCGATTCGATGGTGCTGGGCGAGCCGCAGATATTGGGTCAGATGAAGCAAGCCGTGCGCGAAGCCGATACCGCAGGCACCTTGGGCACCACTTTGCACCAGATGTTCCAGCGCTCCTTCGCGGTCGCCAAGGAAGTGCGCACCTCGACCGAAATCGGCTCGCATTCAATCAGCATGGCGGCCGCCTCAGTGCGGCTGGCCTCGCAACTGTTCGAGGACCTGAGCGAACTCAAGGTGCTGTTCGTCGGCGCGGGCGAGATGATCGAACTGGTCGCCACCCACTTCGCCGCGAAGAAGCCGCGCTCGATGGCGCTCGCCAACCGCACCCGCGAGCGCGGTGAAAAGCTCGCCGCCAAATTCAACGCCGAAGTGGTGCCGCTGGCAGATTTGCCGCAGCGCCTGGGCGAATTCGACGTGGTGATTTCGTGCACCGCCAGCACGCTGCCGATCATCGGCCTGGGTGCTGTCGAGCGTGCGCTGAAAGCACGCAAGCGGCGGCCGATCTTCATGGTCGATCTGGCGGTGCCGCGCGACATCGAACCTGAAGTCAGCCGCCTGTCCGATGTGTATCTCTACACCGTAGATGACCTGTCGTCGCTGGTGCAGATCGCCGGCGAAAAGCGCCAGGCCGCCGTGCAGCAGGCCGAAGCCATCATCGAGACCGGCGTGCAGGGCTTCGTCAACTGGTTGGGTCAGCGCGGCACGGTGCCGTTGATCCAGGCACTGAATGCGCAGGCCGACGAGTGGCGCGTCAGCGAGATTGCCCGCGCCCGCAAGCTGATCGCCAAGGGCGAGAACATCGACGCGGTGCTCGAATCGATGTCGCGCGGGCTAACGCAGAAAATGCTGCATGGTGCGATGGTCGAGCTCAACGCCACCGCCAACGAACACCGCGCCGAGCTGACCCACACGGTGTCGAGGCTGTTCCTGCGCAACGGCCCCGCGGCCAGCCAGGTCGAGCCTGCAGACACCACGCCCGGTCGCGATACCGACGCCCTCCTGTAGCCAGCACGGCGCCACAGTGGGCGATGCGCAGCGCATGTCCTGCTTCGGGATGCCGCACCCGCGATCGCCGCCCTTCGGCAACACCCCGGACACCCGATGAAAGCCTCCCTCAGGCAGCAGCTTGAACGCCTGGCCTTGCGACTGAGTGAGTTGCAAGCCACGCTGAACGAACCGACATTGTCGAACGACATGAACCGCTTTCGGGCGGTGAACCGCGAGTACGCCGAAGTCGGCGGTGTCGTCGATCTGTTTCGCCGCTACGAGGCACGAGAACACGACGCCGCGGCCGCGCAGGCCATCCTCGAACGTGCCGACGACGACCCCGAGATGGCCAGCTTCGCACGGGAGGAGCTCGCCAGCGCCACGGCTGAGATTGATCGCCTGCACCAGGCGCTGCAGACCGCGCTGCTGCCGCGCGACCCCGACGACACGCGCAACGCCTTTGTCGAAATCCGCGCGGGCACCGGTGGCGATGAATCGGCGCTGTTCGCTGCCGACATAGCGCGCATGTACCTGCGCCACGCGGAACGCCAGGGCTGGCGCACCGAGCTGATGTCAGAAAGCGTGTCCGACCTCGGCGGCTACAAGGAGGTGGTGATCCGCATCGAGGGCGACAGCGTGTACGCGCGCCTGAAATTCGAGTCCGGTGGCCACCGGGTGCAGCGCGTGCCGGTGACTGAAACGCAGGGCCGCATCCACACCAGTGCCTGCACGGTGGCGGTGCTGCCCGAGCCCGACGAGGCCGAGGAAATACAGCTCAACCCGGCCGATTTGCGCATCGACACCTTCCGCGCCAGCGGAGCCGGTGGCCAGCACGTCAACAAGACCGACAGCGCAATCCGCATCACCCACCTGCCGACCGGGCTGGTGGCTGAATGCCAGGACGACCGCTCACAACACCGCAACAAGGCCAAGGCGATGGCGGTGCTGGCAGCGCGCCTGCGCGACAAGGACCGCCATGAACGAGCCGAGAAAGATGCTGCCACCCGCAAGGGCCTGATCGGCAGCGGTGACCGCAGCGACCGCATCCGCACCTACAACTTCCCGCAGGGGCGACTCACCGATCACCGCATCAACCTGACGCTGTACAAGCTGCAGGCCATCCTTGACGGCGATCTGGGCGAGGTCATCGCCGCCTTGGAAGGGGCCAGCGCGGCCGAGCAGCTGGCCTTGTTGGAAAGCGGCGGCGTGTGACTGCCTCACCCGCACCCTTCGTTGCTGTGGGTGCAGGCATGACCGTCGCTTACGCGCTGGGTGCAGCTCGCACTGCGTGCGTCGACCGGCTGGATGCCCAGCTGATGCTGGCCCATCTGCTGGGGCAAACGCGCGGCTGGCTGATTGCCCACGACGATGTGGCGCTGAGCGCGGCGCAATCGGCCCAGTATGCGCAGTGGCTGGAGAGGCGCCGCGCGGGCGAGCCGCTCGCCTATCTGCTGGAGCACACCGAGTTCTGCGGGCTGGTGCTGCAGGTGGGGCCGCAGGTGCTGATCCCACGGCCCGAAACCGAATTGCTGGTCGATTGGGGGCTGCAGGTGCTGGCCGCTGGCTTCGCGTCCACGAGCACACCGAGCGTCGTCGACCTCGGCTGTGGCAGCGGCGCGATCGCATTGACGATCCGACACCGGTGCCCAGCCGCCACAGTTACCGCAGTCGATGCGAGCGCACCCGCGCTGGAGATCGCGCGCCGCAACGCCTGCGCGCTCGGCCTGCCAATCACGCTGGCCTCAGGCGATTGGTGGTCGGCCGTGGCGGGACAGCGCTTTCACGTGGCGCTGTCGAACCCACCGTATGTCGCGCCCGGCGACCCCCACCTGGCCGCGCTGCATCACGAGCCGCAAAGCGCGCTGGTCGCCGCTGAGCAGGGCCTGGCTGACCTGCATCGACTGATCGATTGCGCACACTCATCGCTGCACCCGGGCGGCTGGCTGCTGCTGGAGCATGGTCACGAACACGGCGCCGCGGTGCGTTTGCGCCTGCAGCAGGCGGGCTTCAGCGAGGTGGCAACACGCTGCGATCTGGCAGGGTTGGAGCGCTGCACTGGCGGTCGCTTCGGGTGACGCAGCCCCACTTTGAGAACAGCGTCGCGACAGCACAACGGGCAACGGCGGCCATGTGCCCAGCAACGCGCGGCGTGTAAGGAATAGCGCAACAACGCCCTACTGCGCGGCCGCGCAAGTCGTAGGATGCACTTGAGGCTTTCCATTTCGTCGACTTTGGGAGCACCGCCATGCGCATCCGACACAGTCACCTTGTCATCGCAGCCCTGATGGGCACAGGAGTTTCCGCTTGGTCGGCCGACGGCACGGGATTGCAGGCCAGCGACTCGAGCTGGTTCCAAGGCCGCTGGCAGGCCCGCATCGAACTGAGTCAGGGATTCAGTGCGCGCCGCCACGGCGCCCCCTACCACCTCACCGCTGACAGCCCCGGCAGATCGTTGCGTGGACTTGCCGTGCTGCGCGACTACTACTTTGACTGGGGCGAGCCTCCCGAACTGGTGTCGGCAGCTCCTGGCGGCTTGCGTGCCACCGGCGGGCTGGTGGTCACGCCGCGAAGCAGCGCGGCGGCCCCTTCGTCTCGTCGCGTGGGCGCTTATGGCGCATCGGTCACCGACCTGCGGGGCACCGCTTTGGCCAACGCCTGGTCAGACCCGAACAGCGATCTCATCCCCGTGCCCTACGTGGGATTGGGCTACACCCGGCCGCCCAGCCGCACGGGCTGGGGCTTCCGCGCCGATTTCGGGCTGATGGCCCTCAGCCCACGGTCTGCGGTCAAGTTCGGCAGCGCGCTGTCGGGCGCCCAGGGAATCGACGATGTGCTGGGCGACATGCGCCTGTCACCGCTGATTCAGATCGGCGTGTCGTACTCGTTCTGACCGCGCTGCGACGACGCGGAGTTAGACGACGAGCCCGCTTTCTCGTGTAATCTCGTCAGTCCAAAAAGTGCATTTGAGGAGTGACACCGTGAGCGACGTCAACAAGCGAATCGACGACCTCGTCAAAGGGAATGACGTGGTTCTGTTCATGAAGGGAACGGCGCAGTTTCCGATGTGCGGTTTCTCGGGCCGTGCGATCCAGATCCTGAAGGCCTGCGGCGCAACGGGCGTGACGACCTTCAACGTGCTCGAGGACGACGAGATTCGCCAGGGCATCAAGGGCTATGCCAACTGGCCGACGATTCCGCAGCTGTACATCAAGGGCGAATTCGTTGGTGGCTCGGACATCATGTCCGAGATGTTCGAAGCGGGCGAGCTGGCTCCGTTGTTGAAGGGCTGATCGCGGGCCGCCACGCGGAGCGCGTTGTCCATGATCATGACCGCTGGTCAGCGGCCTCGGTTGGTGATCGGTGTGTCCGGCGCCACCGGCGCGGTTTATGCCGTGCGCCTGCTCGAGCGTTGCCGCGAGGTGGGTTGCGAGACGCATCTGGTCGTGACACCCGCTGGCGTGTTGAACGTGCACCATGAAGTCGGGCTGGATCGCAAGGCGCTGGAGCGTCTGGCGGATGTGGCCTACAACCCTGCCGACGTCGGCGCCGCCATTGCCAGTGGTTCGTTCGCCACCCAGGCGATGGTGGTGGCGCCATGCTCGATGAAGACGCTGGCGGCTGTCGCCCACGGGCTGTCGGACAACTTGTTGACCCGGGCGGCCGACGTCACGCTGAAAGAGCGGCGGCGGCTGGTGCTGATGGTGCGCGAAACCCCGTTCAACCTGGCACACCTGCGCAACATGACGGCGGTAACGGAGATGGGCGGCGTCATCTTTCCGCCGTTGCCGGCGTTCTACTTCAAGCCCAAAAGCATCGACGAACTGGTCGACGACACCGTCGAGCGCGTGCTGGCGCTGACTGGCATCGATGCCGCCGCGCCGCGGGCCTGGGCAGGCCTTTAGCCGCTGCAGATCAAAGCCTTGTCTGGCCAGGTCAGGCTAGGCGCACGTCCCACTGCCTGCGGGCGCCAAACACCATGTTGGGGTACTCGGCCCGGCCCCGGCTGCCGTTGTAGCGGCCGAGTGCCATGAACTGATCGCCTCTTTCGGTGTTGAGGTAGTGCCTCAGGATCACGCAGCCGAAGCGCAGGTTGGTTTGCATGTGGAACAGCCGACTGACATCGCCGTCACCGATTAAGCGTGCCCAGAACGGCATCACCTGCATGTAGCCGCGCGCACCTGCGGGGCTGACGGCGTACTTGCGAAAACCGCTTTCGACCTGAACCAGTGCCAGCACCAGCGACGGATCCAGCCCCTTGCGCTTGCTTTCGTACCAGACGGTCTGCAAGAACTCGATGCGGGCGTCGTCCTGCGGCGTGCGGGCCTTCAGGCGATGGCTTGCCGCCGCCAGCCAGCGCAAGTAAACAAGCCGTTGTTCGGTCGTCTCGAACGAGGGCGTCGGCGGTGCGGCATCACGCACCGCAGCGGACAGCGCCGAACGCACCGCATCGGCCAGTGGCTCCTCGGCCTGCCGACCGGCATGCGCCGCAGGCCAC
>JANPNF010000369.1:0-4962 GCA_031427315.1 Burkholderiales bacterium
CGAACGACTCCACGCCCGACTCCGGGCTACGGTAGTACCACAGGAGCAATACTGCGCCTGCGCTGCACAACGGTTGACGCCAACCGAAAACTGACCCACGGGGGTGCGGACGATTTCTTGGACTACCTGGAGGGTAGTTCATGTATTCATACGAGGACCGGCTTCGAGCCGTGCAGCTCTACATCAAGCTGGACAAGCGCATCGGCTTGACCATCCGTCAGCTCGGCTATCCGTCGTAGACCGAGGCAAGATAGTCACCGCCGTGAGGCGAAATTTTTCACTTTGCCATTGACGACGACTTTTGGGCCAAACCCCTGCAACGACGCGGGTTTCGAAGAGTTGCGAACCAAGGTTGTCACTGCCTTCTTGACGGTCTGAGTTGTATTGACGATGCCAGTGAATTTAGCCGCCGCAGCGCGCCCGTGTGATTGCGCGACGGAGTTCTGGCGGTGCCCCTTGCGGCGCAGTTCTGGCACGCCAACCCGCGTAGAGGCAGCGGCGCTGGGCACAGTATCTCAGCGCGCTTACCTTTCCCGCCCTCAAAGTTGATCATGCGCTGGCGCTGACGTCATCAAGCGGCTCTGGTTGCCACCACCAAACCGAGTCACCCTGATAGCCGTTGCCACCTCCAACGTCGGTTGAACAAATTCCTAGGAAGAGACGATCCGATCCCGACCGGTACGTTTGGCTTCGTAGAGCGCCGTATCAGCACGTCGAACCAGGCTCTCAGCGGTGTCCTCCGCGCACAGGGTGGCCACTCCGCCACTGATGGTGTTCGTGATCGTTTTTCCCTCGTAGACCAACGGCTGACGCTTGAGCACATCGCGAAGGCGCCGACCTGCAGATAAGCCGCCGTGCAAACTCGTCTCCGGCAGCACGAGCAGGAATTCTTCGCCTCCGTAGCGGATGAAAGCGTCGTTGCCGCGCAAGAGCGCCCTCGCCAGGCGGGTCATGTGCACCAAGGCTGCATCACCCGCCGCATGCCCATGCGAGTCGTTGACCTGCTTGAAATGGTCGATGTCGACCATGACGACGGTCAATGGCTCGGAGTCACGCCGCGAGCGCGCGATTTCCCTTGCAAGGATTGATTCCATCGAGCGGCGGTTGTCGGTGCCGGTGAGCGGGTCCTGGCCGAGAAGTTTTCGACTTTCCAGGAGCTCTGTCTTAAGCTCGACCAAGCTTCGTTGAGTGTCCAGAAGCTCGGCTTGCGACGCTTTCACCGTCACCCGAATGTCCCGAGCCAGGCCCGCCGCCTCCCGGACCAGTCGTGCTGTCCCGACGGACGGCTGATTGGCTAAGATATCTTCGAGTGAGGTGTTCAACGCCTCGTCTTGTCGATCGAGTCCCGAGCTCAGTTGTTCGGTGGTCGACACGGCGCGGCTGACCAGCGCGTCGAATCTTTGCAACATGCTCGGAGATGGCTCGACCGCCGTCATGGACTCTGGCACCGAGCCAGTCGCCATGTCCCCGGCTTCACGGTAAAAGCGACTAAAGTGTTCTGGAGTCGGCGAGAGCCCGAGCTCGACGATGCGCTTCAAGGCACTGCGCGCGAGCTCGGTGGGCACGTTTGATTTCATGAATCCGGTTCAAGACAAAGTCAGGGAAAGCAGGCATGTGGCGCCGACCTTCCAGTCAGCGGCCTATGACCTTAACTGACATGAATTTCCGGCGCTGCGCTGGCCAATTATTGCGCGTCGATCGGCACACTGCTGCCGTCGGCACCGACGGCCGAAGGCGGTGGGTCGCGTCGAACAGCTTTGGCTTTCCAGCGACGTCTGGCCCATAAAAAATACGGCGTTTGGAACCAAGCTGACGAGTCGCGTGGGTCGGACAAGGCGCTGAGAGGCTATGACCCAAGGTTCGCTATGCAGCCCGAAACCTCGCTGAGCTGTCCAGCCTCACCAATCAACGTCGGCCAAAATAATTGGTTCCAACCAAGCATCTAACTTTTCGTACTCAAGCGCCTGCGCATGCGCATAGTTAACGACAGTAGGATCCAAATTTGTTAGTTGTCAACCGCAAGTACGTCTTTGTTTGTTTCGTGCTCGAGCACCTGCGCCGCTCCGACGAGGCGATTGCGTCGCTGCTGCGTGTGCTGCGTCCCGTAGGCACCCTCACCGTTATCGAGGGTGACCACGGCTCCGCTTATTTCCACCCACCGATTCCGATACGTACCGCATTGATTAGGTCTTGCACGGTTTCGACAGCGCGATGCGTGATCTAGTCGACATGAACGATCACGGTAGCAAAGTCGATCGCGCACTTGTGGAGCCGTGTCGCCAGCGCGTCCGCGATGTCCCGATCGCGTACGTTTTGTATGGTCGTGAAGCAGGAGGACAGCGCATGGAGCAGCGGGCGAAAGGCGTTATGCAAGCGAGCGTCGCCTGCTAGATTTACCAGGACCGTCGCGGCGCGAAACGAATTCGAAGGCTTCGGCGGCTGATCGTCAGCCGGTTCGCCAACGTTATGGCATTCGGCGACGATCAATTGGAGGCGATTAATTGAATCATCGCAGGCGCTGGCTTCGATACCGTTCAGGCTATCGTGGCCGAGGAGCGGTATGCAGCAGTGTGCCATGGGTTCGGTCTCCGTTTACTTAACTACGATAAATCGAAGATGGCCCCAGTAACTATCGGCGCAGGATTAAAAATCTCATCTCGAACAAAGGTCGCCGGCCGAGGATTACCAAACTTCGGGCCGGCACCGGATTTCGATCCGCGCCGCAAGATCGTCGGCAACTGCTTTGAAGAATGCGCGCGTTCCGGTACCCGTCAGCCTGCGCCTACTGAACTTTGAGTACCGGTCGTTAGCGCTCCCATCGTCTCACTGATCGAATGACTGGAAGTGGCCGGCAGTTTAAATACAAGGCCGTGCCAAGAAGCTAACTTCAGAGTCCTGCGCCTCGCCCGGCAAAGGCTAACAGTTACCTGCTGACGGACAATACTGACAGACAGTCCTGAAGGTGTTGCCATGAACCACGGCCACGACCACGGCCACGACGACCCCAGCGAACTCGGCGAGATGGACCTGCGCGTGCGCGCGCTGCAGACCGTGCTGTGCCAGAAGGGCTACATCAATCCTGACGCGCTCGACGTGCTGGTCGACACCTACCAGACGAAGATCGGCCCGCGCAACGGCGCCCGCGTGGTCGCCCGCGCCTGGGCCGATCCGGACTTCAGGGACTGGCTGCTGCGCGACGCCAGCGCGGCCATAGCGTCGCTGGGTTACACCGGCCGCCAGGGCGAGCACATGGTGGCGGTGGCCAACGCGCCAGGCCAGCACCACCTCGTGGTGTGCACGCTGTGCAGTTGCTACCCGTGGCCTGTACTGGGCCTGCCACCCACCTGGTACAAGAGCGCACCGTACCGCTCGCGGGCAGTGAAAGACCCGCACGGGGTGCTGGCCGACTTCGGCGTCACGCTGCCGGCGGGCACAGCGGTGCGCGTTTGGGATTCCACGGCCGAGCTGCGCTATCTGGTGATCCCGCAGCGCCCGGCCGGCACCGACAGTTTCAGCGAGGAGCAGCTCGCGGCGCTGGTGACGCGCGACTCGATGATCGGCACCGGCCTGGCGCGGGAGCCCCAGGCATGAGCTTGCGCTACCTCAGCCACGCCGATCTCGGCGGCCAGCCCGGCCACAGCCCGGTGCAACCCGAGCCCGAGGGTGAACTCTGGCACGCCGACTGGGAGCCGAAGGCGCTCGCGCTGACGCTGGCGATGGGAGCCACCGGCAGCTGGACCATCGACCAGAGCCGCGCCGCGCGCGAGACCCTGCCCGACTATGCGCAGCTCGACTACTACCGCATCTGGATCGCCGGCCTCGAGCGGCTGATGGCCGACCGCGGCCTGGTCGGTGCCGACGAGATTGCCGCCGGCAGGGCGTTGCATCCGCTGGTGCCCGTCAAGCGCGTGCTGGCTGCCGCTGACGTGCCGGCCGCGCTGGCCCGCGGCACGCCCACCGAGCGTTCTGCGCCCGGGCCGGCGCGCTTTCGGCCCGGCGATGCGGTGCGCACCCGGGCCGGCGTGGTACCGCACCACACCCGGCTGCCGGGCTACGCCACGGGCCGCTGCGGCGTGGTCGAGCGGGTGCACGGTGCGCATGTCTTCGCTGATACCAGTGCCCAGGGCTTGGGCGAGCAGCCGCAGTGGCTGTACACCGTGGTCTTCAACGGCAGCGAACTGTGGGGCGCCGAGACCGCACCGGGCCTGCAGGTCTCGGTCGACGCCTGGGAAAGCTACCTCGAACCCGCCGGGGCTGCGGCTGCAGCCGGAGAGAACGCATGACCGCCGTCGCCCCCTGTCCCGGCCAGCCTTGGCTGGGCGATGCCGAGACCGGCGGCCCGGTGTTCGCCGAGCCCTGGCAGGCCCAGGCCTTTGCGATGGCGGTGCAGCTGCACGAGCGCAGCCTGTTCACCTGGACAGAGTGGGCGGCGGCACTGTCGGCGCAGATCGCCGCGGCGCAGGCCGCTGGCGACGCCGACCTCGGCGACACCTACTACCGCCACTGGCTCTCAGCGCTGGAATCGCTGGTAACCGCCAAGGGCGCTGCGCGAGCCGACGAACTGGCGCGATGCGCCCGCGCCTGGGACCGCGCAGCCGACCGCACGCCGCACGGTCAGCCCATCGTGCTGCGTCCGGACGACTACCGACCGTGACGTAGGCAGCAAACGAGCCAGGCCGATGAGTGCGAGCCCCGAATTCGCCGCCCAGGTCGAGGTGCTGCGGCCGCCGCTGATGCGCTTCGCGCGCAGCCAGCTGCGCGGTGACGCCTGGGCCGAGGACGCGGTGTCGGTTGGCCTGCGCCCAGGGTATCTAGGGTTGCACCAAGACGCATGATCGCCAGGCTGAGCGCCAGGACGACGCACGACAACGGACAACTGCCGACAGGCTCAATGCCGTGCCATCGAGGGCGGCCCGCCTCTGCAGACACGTCGTCGGCGACGGCTGACCGGCTCGGCGTGCC
>JANPNF010000370.1:0-3917 GCA_031427315.1 Burkholderiales bacterium
GGTACGAGCGGGGGGAGTGGTATCCACTGGCGTTGGAGACGGCTTGAAGGCCATGGCGCTGTTTCGACGAGTGCATGGCGATGGCCCGCAACCGGCAGGTGTTCGTCGAGGCCGACCTACGCGCCTTCGCCAACCCGAGCCGCATGCATTACATCGAGCAGGCCGCCGACGACCTGCTAGCGCGCCTGCAGTCAACATGCCCCGCCTTCGGCACGCCGACTATCAGTTACCGCAGCGACGTGTGGAGCTGCACTATTTATCCGCGCCGTTCTCCGCCTTACGCAACGACTGCTGATCTTGGACGGCGCGAAGGCCGCGCTCAAACAACGAGTCGGCATCGGGGAATCGAATCAGTTCGTTCTGGACTTCGTCGAGATCTTCTCGCGTGACGACGAGCACGCCGAGGTCGGCTGCAGGCCCGGCGTCAGCTTCGACCTGCTCACGCGTCATGGCGGTGACGATGACAGGCAGCACCCGCAGATGCTTCATGTTGGAGGCGGCCAGTGAGTCACGCACAATCACGGTTCGAGCGGCAAGCTTCGACAACTTGCCTTTTGCGTGCAGCAGGCCAACCGTGCACTCCACCACGAGGAAGTCCCCTCGTGGTGTCGTCGCTATGGCATCAAAGGTCTCGCGCGTCTTTGGGTGGGTGCCGAATGAGGCGACCGAGAAACCAAGCGCCCAGAGCAGCCAGGCGATGGCTGATTCGAAGTCGTCAGCCGAATTACCTCGTGGCGGAACGTCGGGGCGCAGGCAGGCCTGCATCACTGAGTTCGACGGGTCTACCAACGACAGAATTGCAGCGCGGGGATTCAGGAAGGTCGTTGGATCGGCGCGCCACTGAACATGGTGAGCCTCATCGGCGTATGACGCGATGCAGTGGAGGACAGAACCTGCAGGCACTTCGATTTCACCCGTGCCCACCAGGGCAAAGTCGCGATTAATCCAGGCCATGTCCGAGCCTCGGATCGCACCACGCGTCACGACTCGGCCCTGATGGATGACACGGAAGCCGAGCTTTGCCTTGGTGCGGTCAAGCGAATTTGCCATCAAGATGCCGATGCTTGCGCGGGTACCGGCTACGGCCGACTCGGCGAGTACTTCGATCGCAGTCCGCGCCACGACTTCTAGCAAGGCGCGATCACTGCGCAACGCACCCAGCCCGTAGTCAATGGCCAGTTCCTGCATAGAGTCGTACGGAGCATCTGCTGCCTTCAGTAGCCAATCAGACTCCGGTTGCGCCAGCAAATTGGCAATGTGTCCCCCGACTATGGATAGCACCGCCAGGCGATTCCCCTCGCTGAGGCCTTCCGGATGAAGCAGTGTTGATGGGGCCACGAAGATGCCGACTTGCTCGGTACTCGTTAGCTTGATGCAGCCCACGCCACCTACATGGAACCCATCAACCGATGCGAACGAGCGGACTGCGCTTTGCACATCAGACGCTTGCGGATTCAGCATGATCTGATGGGCTTCAACGCGGCCTGCGTGAAATGCCGCCTTGCACTCAGTGTCGCGACCGACATCAAGGACTATTCGCGCTGATACCAGTTCCAACACTTCGCCGTTGCGTACCCCCAGGACATGCAGTCGCGCCACTCTGTACGCGGCGCGCCACCCGGCGATGGCCTCGAAGTAGGCGTTGAGTTGGCGTTCGGAGTGCTCGCTCAAGTCAACCTCCAAACGCCCGGGAAAGGAGTGCATCGAAGCTGGCCTTCGCCTTTGCAGCAGCGTCGACCTGCTGACTCAAGATCGACTCGACCGCCTGTACGCGGCGCTCGAATGCCTGTTGTAACGGCAGCGGCGGCAGAGGCACTGGGAATGCGTTCAGCTGGGTCTTGTTGATGGAAGCAATGCCCGTGGTCTTTTTAGCGACACTCAGGAAGTACGCCTTGCCATAGGCACTGCCGGCCAGCGTCCGCAGATAGGCCGGAGACACGCAGGCTCGATCGCTGCGAACCTTGAACACGTGGTTTTGGTGCACGCAGGCTTCGATCTCGCCGGCCCACAGGGCAGCGCGGCCGAGCTTGTCGGGGTCGCCGCCTTCGGTCATCAACAAGTCGCCAGGGCGGATCAGGAGCTTCTCGACCTCGCTGCGCTTGATCTCGATCGTCTTCACCTCGTCGAGGTCAAGGTAGCCGTCTTTGACATTGGCCACGCGCATGTACGGCAACTCAACGGCCTCACCGGGGCCCAGGTTCCGGCCCTTGGCCACGCCGGAGATCACTTCGGCTACGGCACTCAGGGGCTGTCGCGGCCAGGCCTCCGGATTCATCGCCGGGTCGCCGAACATGTCGGTGAAGATCGCATCAGCTCGGCGGCCTTCTGCTGGGCTTCGCGGCGCAGGCGGACGATGCCTTCGGCGCGGGCGAGCAGGTCGACGATGCGGCGCTGCTCATCGAGCTGTGGAATCGGAATCAGAGTGTCCTGAAGAAACGCGGCGGGCACGCGCTGCTGACCAGCGGTGCCGGTGAAGCTACGTTTGGCTTCTCGCCGAAACGTCTCTCGGCGCACGTAGTAGTAAAGCCATTCGGGCAGTACCGACCCTTTGGCCCTGAGTACATGGAACTCCGTCGAGCCGAACCCGCGCCCGCCTGCGAGGCCCTTGGCAAGGGCAGCCTTGCCGTTCTCCATACACGGCGTGATCTTGGCGAAAAGCACGTCGCCGTTTGAGAAGGACGTGTACCTTTCTTCACCTCCGCATATCGCCGAATCGCGGCCGACTCGATTGCCCCGGAAACTTCACTAACGGCGGCCATCGGAACGAAGCTGACTTCGCTGTCGTCGCAGAGATCGTGGTTGCGAGGCAGGCGCGGATTGATCTCGGAGACCTCACCGAGCCTGAAAACCGGCACCGTCATGTTTCGCGCTCTGCCAACGCCAAGCGCAGCGCCTCGATCTCGGAAGCAATCTCGGCTTCGATCGCTGCCAATTCATCGAGTAGTTCCCGCGGGTCACGATGCGCGACCTGCGTCTGGCTCATCGGCCGATAGCGCCCCGCTGACAAATTGAAGTCGTTCGCGCGCAGCGTGGCCGCATCGGCAAACCACCACTTCTCGCCCCACTCGGCTGCCGTATCGCGTGCCGTCCACTTCTTCCAGGCCGACTCGCGCAGCACATAGGCCTGCACCAGCCCCGGCAGGTCGTCGGCGTCGATGGGCGTGTCGTGGTTGGCGTCGAGCTTGTAGCCGTCGTTATCGGCGTGCAAGAACAGCACGCGCTCGGTGGCTTTGGCGTTGGGGCCGCCCTTGCGGAAAAACAGCACCGATGTCTTCACGCCGCTGTAGGGCTGGAACACGCCGCCGGGCAGGCTGAGCACGGCCTCGACGCGGTGGTTCTCGATCAGCTGTCGGCGCAGTTCCTTGTGCGCGCCGGTGGAGCCGAACAGCACGCCCTCGGGCACCACAACGGCGGCTCGCCCGCCGTCGTTCAGGCTTCGCGCCGAAGCGCTTGCCGGGGCGCGCAGGCTGTCCATCATGTACTTCAGGAACAGCAGCTCGGTCGCAGTGGTAGTGCCCACCTTGACGTCCTCGACGATGCGGTCCCGGTCCACGCGGCCCGAGAACGGCGGGTTGGCCAGGATCACATGGAAGCCGTCGGCGGGCAGGCCCAGCAAGGCCTTGCGCTCGGCGTCTTGTGTGGTGGTGAGCGCGTTGCGCAACTGGATGCGCACGTGGGGCAGGCCGCGCAGCGTGAGGTTCATCGTGGCCAGCCGCACCATCTTCGGGTCGACGTCGTTGCCGAAGAAGGTGGCGCTGTTCAGCGCGCTCACTTGCGCGGCCGAGAGCTTGTCGCCCAGGCCGCGGCGCTGCGGCTTGCCGTCGAGCTCGGCGGTGCTGATGGCACTCGGTGATGAATTCGCCAGGCGCATGTGGTTGTAGGCCGCCACGAGGAAGCCTGCGGTGCCAGCGGCCGGG
>JANPNF010000371.1:0-14263 GCA_031427315.1 Burkholderiales bacterium
ACTGGGAGAGCAGCAGGAGCTGGCAGCACAGCTGATTTGATCGCCGTGGCCTGCATCCGCTTTCGGAAATTGTCAAACCGCCGATAGGCGCGCTTGGCCCACGGGCGCCAGTGCAACTCGCGTAAACCACGGCGGACCAGCCGCTTTGCTAGAGGCACCTTAGCCGCCACCCGGAAGCTGTTGATGCGTCGACTCAGCATGGCGCCCTGCCGACGAAGAATGGATTCCAGGCCGGCCTGCTTCAGGCTCGGTTGCTGGATGGCCAGCGCCTGCGACAGCTTCTGACGCATTTGCGCCAACAGATTTGGCGTGTCCAAACCATCCGGAACGACGTGAACGGGTGTCTGAACGTCCAGGTGTGCTTTGACAGCTTGCGCGAGCGGCTCCGTACTCACCACGACACCTTGGGCGATCCGGGCCATAGCAAGGAAAATCTGCGCCGGAGGGGTTTTCAGTTCGTGGAGAGCCATGCCGTACTTCGGGACAAAGATGTTGTCGCAAAGATCCAGAAGAACCGGCACACCGCGGGATCGTGCCAGTTGCAGCAGCACAAGATCGTCAGTGGTAAAGCCTTTGACGATAACCAGCAAATCCAGCGTGTCCAGTTGAGCATGGTTGAGGCTGGAAAAAACCTTGCAGATACTCCCGTGGGATTCGAGCGCCAACAAGGGAAGCATCGCGCGGTAGCGAACACTCGCCATGTTGAATTCCAACGAAGCGAGCTTCCAACCTATGACCAATGGACGTGCCGTCGAACTCATTTAGGGCCTCTGAGATGCCCATGCCTGCAATAGTTTGCCCAAGGCCCAGCGTCGAGAAATGGGTGTCGCTCGATCTTACGGTAGAGGCCACACCACCAATGCGCCTACTGCGCGGCGGCTAGACGTAAGCCCTAAGCGGCCCGGAAGGAGTCCGACGCCTGATCTGCAGACGCCACCACGACCGCCTCAACTCCGCGGCGGAATCGACATCACCGCTGGCGCCCGGGTCACGCGGGTCTTGCCACCGGTGGTGACCAGGATGACAGGGTCACCGGCGGCGAGGGTTTCGTTGCCTTTGGCCTGCACGATGGCGCGGCGCTCGCCGTTGCGCATCTGAATCAGCACCTCGACGGCGCTTTCGCTGGTGGTTGTGCGTTCCACAGCGTTGCCCACCAGGGCACCGGCAACGGCACCGAGCACGCCGACCACGGCGCCTACGGTATGACCACCGACTTGCGAGCCGGCTACGCCGCCAACCACCGCACCGGTCACCCCGCCGATGCCGCTCTGGCTGCCGTCAACCGTGACGGGGCGCACCGACAGCACGGTGGCATCCTGCACCTGTGACAGGCGTTGCGCATCGCCTCGCTGGATCACGTCAGGGCTGGTGGTCGAGCAGCCGGCGAGCATGCCGACGACGGTGAAAGCAGCAACAATTCTTTTCATGGCGATGGCCTTTGAGTTCGGTGTTCGGTGCAACAGCCACCCCAACGTCCAGAGTCGCGACCAGGTTGACGCACAAGTTTGCTTTAGACACCGGCACTGGCGCGATGTTCCTGCGCCTGAACGTAAAGACATGTTGCCCAACCGCGCGCCTGTGAGCGCTTGAATGCGTCAGGCGCGCAGCCTGCTGTGCCGGGGCACGCTGGCCAGCAAAAACTCCATCTGGTCAGCCAGGATTCGGCGGCCGCGCAGGATCATGTCTTCGTGCAAGCTGGGCACATAAGGCAGGTACAGCAAGCTCATCCGGGCTTCTTCGGGCAGGCGGTTGCCCTTGTTGCCGTTGCAGGTGCGGCAGGCGGTGATGCAGTTCATCCAGGTGTCGTGCCCGCCGCGCGAGGTCGGAATGATGTGCTCGCGCGTCAAATCGTCGTCATGGAAATGCCCGCTGCAGTAGGCGCACACGTACCGATCGCGCACGAAGAGCTTCGGGTTCGACAGCGCGGGGCTTTGGCGCCAAGCGCGGCTTGGAATGGCCCCGCGCACCGCAATGATCGGATGCACCTCGATGCGCGACTGCAGCCCGGTGCGTCGCTGCACGCCGCCACGCAGCACATAGAACGCATCGCCCAGCGTCCAGGCCACGCCGTCGCTGGCATACAGCACGGCCGCTTCCTTGGCCGAAAGCCAGGACTGTGGTCGCCCCGACACATCGAGTTGCAAAACTTCCAAGATCAAGCCTCCCGAGACACCAGCCTAACCAATCCGCGTGACAGCCCGCATATTCGCATGCCGGGCAGGGATGCGGGGTTTGCCGGGCAGGAAACCCAGCGGATGCGGCGCATCGGACGGCATGCGCCGCGGTGCGCCGCATCCGACAATACGCATTTAGCGGCGAGCACGCTGCAACGGCCTCAGGCCCAGACCGATTGCCACCAGGAACCCTCATGGCCCACTACACCCCACCGCTGCGCGACATGCACTTCGTGCTGCACGAATTGCTGAACGTCACCGACACCCTCAAGGCGCTGCCGCCGCACGCCGAGGTCGATGTCGATACTTTCAATGCGGTGCTCGAAGAAGGCGGCAAGTTCGCCAGCGAGGTCATCGCGCCGCTGAACCCGATCGGCGATGCCGAAGGCTGCTCGCTAAACCGCGACACGCACGAGGTCACCACGCCCAGCGGCTTCAAGGCTGCTTATGCGAAGTACGCCGAGGGCGGCTGGCCGTCTCTGGGCTGCGATGCAGCCTACGGCGGCCAGGGCCTGCCGGTAACGCTGAATCAGTGCCTGTACGAAATGCTCAACAGCGCCAACCAGGCCTGGACGATGTACCCCGGCCTGACCCACGGCGCCTATGAATGCCTGCACGCCCACGGCACGCCCCTGCAGCGGCAGACCTACCTGCCCAAGCTGACCAGCGGCGAATGGACTGGCACGATGTGCCTGACCGAAGCGCACTGCGGCACCGACCTCGGGCTGCTTCGCACGAAGGCCGAGCCGTCTTCTGACGCCTCCGGCGACGGCAGCTTTCTGATCACCGGCAACAAGATATTCATCAGCGCCGGCGAGCACGACCTGGCGGCCAACATCGTGCATTTGGTGCTGGCACGGCTGCCCGACGCGCCTGCCGGCAGCAAGGGTATTTCGCTGTTCGTGGTGCCGAAGTTCTTAGTCAACGCCGACGGATCGCTCGGTGCGCGCAACCCGATTTTTTGCGGCGCGCTGGAGCACAAGATGGGCATCCACGGCAACGCGACCTGCCAAATGAACCTCGACGGTGCCCGCGGCTGGCTTGTCGGCGAGCCGCGCAAAGGTCTGAGTGCGATGTTCGTGATGATGAATGCGGCGCGGCTCGGTGTCGGCATGCAGTCGCTGGGGCTCACGGAAGTGGCCTACCAGAACGCCGCGGCCTATGCGAAAGACCGCCTGCAGAGCCGCGCGCTCAGCGGCCCGAAGGCGCCCGACAAGCCGGCTGATCCGATCATCGTGCACCCCGACGTGCGCAGGATGCTGCTGACCGCGCGCGCCTATGCCGAAGGCGGCCGGGCGCTGGCGGTGTTCACTGCGCTGCTGATCGACCAGGAGCTGTCGTCGACCGACCCGGTGGTCAAAGAAGATGCCGCCGACCTGGTGGCGCTGCTGACGCCGATCGTCAAGGCCTTCCTGACCGACAACGCCTGGATCGCGACCTCGCACTGCCTGCAGGTCTACGGTGGCCACGGCTATGTGCGCGAATGGGGCATGGAGCAGTTCGTGCGCGATGCGCGCATCAACATGATCTACGAAGGCACCAACACCATCCAGGCGCTCGACTTGCTCGGGCGCAAGGTGCTGCAGGATCGGGGCAAGAAGCTGGGCAAGCTCATCGTGCTGATCCAGCAGCTGATCGAAGACGAAGGCGGCGATGGGTGGATGCTCGAATTCATCAACCCACTTGCCGACCTGGGCGAGAAAGTTACCAAGCTGAGCACCGAGCTCGGCCTGAAGGCGTTTGCCAACCCCGACGAGGTGGGTGCGGCCGCGGTCGACTATTTGCGCGTGGTCGGGCACCTGGTATTTGCCTACTTCTGGACGCGCATGGCGCGGGTGGCGCTCGATCACCAGGCCGAAGACGATCCGTTCTACAAAGCCAAGCTGATCACCGCACGCTTTTACTTTGCCTACCTGCTGCCCGAGACGGCAGCGCTGATCCGCAGCGCCCGCGCAGGCGTGAAGCTGCTGATGGCGATGGATGAAGCGCAGTTCTGAATCGAGTCTCAACCTACCGGAGTCGCCATGAAACGATTTAACGTCCGCAAGGTCGCCGTGCTGGGTGCCGGCGTCATGGGCGCCCAGATTGCCGCTCACCTCGCCAACGTTCGGGTGCCGGTGGTGCTGTTCGACCTGCCTGCGAAGGAAGGCGCCAAAAATGGTGTCGTCAGCAAGGCGGTCGAGGGTCTCAAAAAGCTGAAGCCAGCGCCTTTGGGCGTCAACGACGACGCGGTGCTGATCCTCCAGGCCAACTACGAAGACGACCTCGAACAGCTGCGCGACTGCGACCTGATCATCGAAGCGATTGCCGAGCGCATGGACTGGAAGCTGGCGCTCTACGAAAAAATTGCGCCGTTCGTCGCGCCCCACGCGATCGTCGCCAGCAACACCTCGGGGTTGAGCATCACGAAGCTGGGCGCGGTGCTGCCCGAAGCGATCCAGCCACGCTTTTGCGGCATCCACTTCTTCAACCCGCCGCGCTACATGGCGCTGGTCGAGCTGATCCCGACGCCTGCCACGCAGCCCGACGTCCTCGACCAGCTCGAAGCCTTCGTGACCACCGCGCTCGGCAAGGGCGTGGTGCGCGCCAAGGACACGCCGAACTTCATCGCCAACCGCGTCGGCGTGGCCGGCATGCTGGCGGTAATGAAAGAGGCCGAGCTGTTCGGCCTGAGCTACGACGTGGTCGACGACCTGACCGGCAAGAAGCTCGGCCGCGCCAGCAGTGGCACCTTTCGCACCGCTGATGTGGTCGGGCTGGACACGCTGGCGCATGTCATCAAGACGCTGCAAGACAACCTCGGGCCGGGGCAGTCGAATGACCCGTTTTACGGCAACTACACCACGCCGCCGGTGCTCGCCGCGCTGATGGCCCAAGGCACGCTCGGGCAAAAAACCGGCGCGGGCTTTTACAAGAAAGTCGGCAAGGACATCCTGCGTTACGACCCCAAAGCGGACCCCGCCACCGGCGGCTATGTGCCCGGCGGCGGCGTGGCCGACGAAGCCGTCGCACGCATCCTGAAAAAGGCGCCCGCAGAGCGGCTGCGGCTGTTGCGCGAATCGAGCCACCCGCAGGCGCAGTTCCTGTGGGCGGTGCTGCGTGACAGCTTCCATTACAGCGCGGTGCACCTGGCCGAAGTGGCCGACAGCGCGCGCGACATCGACTTTGCGATGCGCTGGGGTTTCGGCTTCACCCAGGGCCCGTTCGAGCTGTGGCAGGCCGCCGGCTGGACGCAGGTGACGCAATGGATCCAAGAAGACATCGCCGCTGGCAAGGCGCTGTGTGCGGCCCCTCTGCCGGACTGGGTGCTCGAAGGGCCGGTGCCCACGCACGGCGGTGTGCACCACCCGATGGGCTCGTGGAGCGCGGCACACAGGCGTTGGGTGGCGCCGAGCACGCTGCCTGTGTACGAACGCCAGCACTTCCGCGAGGCCGTGTTCGGCTCCGGCGCTCCGGCAGCGCTGGAAGCAGGCACCGAGCTGTTCAAGACCGACGAGCTGCGGGTGTGGACGCTCGATGGCGAGGTGCTGATTGCGAGCCTCACGGCCAAGCTGCACCTGATCAGCCCGGCCGTCACCGAAGGCCTGGTGAAGGCCGTCGGCCTGGCCGAGGAAAGCTACAAGGGCCTGGTGATCTGGTCGCCCGATGATGTGTTCTCAGCCGGCGCCAACTTGGAGGCGCTGATGCCGGTGTTCATGATCAGCGGCGCCAAGGGCATCGCACCGATCGAAAAACAGCTGCAAGACGCGATGCTGCGCGTGCGCTATGCCACCGTGCCGGTGGTCGCGGCGATCCGCGGCATGGCACTCGGTGGTGGCTGCGAGCTGGCCGTGCATTGCGCGAAACGTGTCGCGGCGATGGAGAGCTACATCGGGCTGGTCGAAGTCGGCGTCGGCCTGCTGCCGGGTGCCGGTGGCCTGACCTACATTGCGCGCCGTGCGGCTGAGATGGCCGCGGCAGGGAACGCGGGGGCGGACGTGCTGACCTTTCTGAAAGACGGCTTCACAGCCGCCGCCATGGCCAAGGTCGGCACCAGCGCGCTCGACAGCCGCCAGCTCGGCTACCTGCTGTGGAGCGACGTGATCGTGCCGCACAAAGATGAGCTTTTGTTCGTGGCGCTCACGCAGGCCAAGGCCATGTTCGACAGCGGCTACCGGCCGCCAGCGAAGAGTCTGTTCCCGGTGGCCGGGCGCGACGGCACCGCCACGATCACCGCACAGCTGGTCAACATGCGCGACGGCGGCTTCATCAGCGCGCACGATTTCCACATTGCGTCGCTGATCGCTGATGTGCTGTGCGGCGGCAATGTCGATGCCGGATCGCTGGTCAGCGAGGAGTACCTGATGGCACTCGAACGCCAGCATTTCTGCGGGCTGCTCAAACACCCCAAGACGCAGGAGCGAATCATGGGGATGCTTTCCACCGGCAAGCCGGTGCGGAATTGACGTCGCGTTTTGTTTCAGGTTCAGTCAGGCTAGGGATTAGCGCCAAAGGCTTTTCGAGCGCAGACTGATTTTTGCAGTCGCATACCCGAGCGCGCCAAATCAACACCTGAAGGAGAAGGCGCATGACTCGCCGTCTGGATTCAAAAATTGTCAGCTGCGCGATGCGCAGCGCCGCTGCGCTTGTTGTCGCGTTAAGCACGGCTTTTCCGAGTGACGAGGCGACGGCGCAGTCGTCGTTCCTCTCCTATGCCGCTGCATGCCAATCGGACTGCTTCTACGGCCCCACGGCGTTTTGGACGCCACCCGATGGCGCAACAGGCAGCAGTTCCGTCTCACACGCCTGGTCCTACATTGGGACGGGTACCGACACCAGCTACAACTACAGCGTCAGCGCCGCCGCGCAAGCGAGCATCAGCGGCGCCAACAAATGGGCTGCCAGCAGCAGCGCCAGCGGGTATTTCAACTCTTCGGGCACATTCACCGGCAATGGGGTCGCAGGCACGGGTGTGATCTTGGTGCGCGACGAGTTCACGCTGCCGAGCACACCGAGCTGGAGCGGGCCGGGTTGGTTCCGTCTGTCCTACCGCATCACCGGCGACGCGGCGGTCACTTACGCTGAAACCTCAGGCATGTCGGGACAGAGGCTGGGTTTTGCGCAATCGTCCATCTCCTTCGAATGCGGCTCTGCACGCGTCGGCGGAGCTGGCAGCAGCCGATGCGAATCTCCAGACTTCGCTCCACCACAGTCGGGTGATTTGAACCTCTACGGCCACCTCGACTTTGACTCCAGCCAACGCGTCGACCGGATCGTGACCTTCAGCATGCCGGTGTATTCGAATCTGCTCTATGCCTATCGCCTGCAAACGTCGGTGAGCTCGCGCTTGATCTTGAACTCATTGAACCGAGCCGGTCAGATCACAGGCGGGACCTCAGCCGATTTTTCGCACACGTTCGATTTGGTCGATGCCCAGCTGTTCGATTCAGGATTTAACGCGTTGTCGCAATGGTCGGTCACTTCGGCCAGCGGCTTTGACTACGCCAACATCACGTCCGTCCCTGAGCCAAGCACCGCACTGCTGCTGGTCGCCGGTATCGGAGTGATGGGTCGGACATGGCGCCGTTCGTCGGCGCTCAATGGCACAAGCAAGCGCAGCATCACGTAGATGCGTTAGCGGGAAGTCTCGCTACAAGATATAGCGCGACAGGTCTTCGTTCTGGGCCAGCTCGGCCAGCTTGGCGTCGACCTCGACGGCACCGATCGTGATGGTCTGGCCGCTCCGGTTGGGCGCATCGAAACTAACCTCGTCGAGCAGCCGCTCCATGACAGTAGCCAGCCGCCGTGCGCCGATGTTCTCGGTGCGCTCGTTGACGTCGTATGCGATCTGCGCGAGCCGGCGGATGCCATCGGGCGCGATCTGCAGCGTCACGCCTTCGGTGGCCAACAGCGCCTGGTACTGCTTGAGCAGGCTGGCGTGCGTCTGCGTCAGGATGGCTTCGAAATCATCGACGCTGAGCGAGCCCAGCTCGACGCGGATCGGAAAACGGCCCTGCAACTCGGGGATCAGGTCGCTGGGCTTGGACAAATGGAACGCGCCCGAGGCGATGAACAGGATGTGATCGGTCTTGACGATGCCGTACTTGGTGCTGACCGAGGTGCCTTCGACCAGCGGCAGCAGGTCGCGCTGCACGCCTTGCCGCGACACATCGGCGCCGCTGGTCTCGTTGCGTGAGGCCACCTTGTCGATCTCGTCGAGGAACACGATGCCGTTCTGCTCAGTCTGCAGCAGCGCGACGGTTCTGATCTCTTCCTCGTTGACCAGCTTGGCTGCCTCGTCTTCCACCAACAGCAGCCGCGCCTCGCCGATCTTCAGCTTGCGCAGCTTGCGCCGGGGCCCACCCCCCGCAGAGGCGAACAGGCCCTGCAGCTGATCGGCCATGTCTCCCATGCCGGCCGGGCCCACGATCCGGAGCTGCGGTTTGGGCTCGGCGAGGTCGATTTCGATGTCTTTGTCGTCGAGCGTGCCTTCGCGCAGCCGCTTGCGCATCACCTGGCGGGCGGTGTTGTCGGCGATCGCAGGCGTTGCCAAGTCGCCGCGTGGCGGCGGTGACGACGGAGCTGGAGGCACCAGGATGTCGAGGATGCGGTCTTCGGCGGCGTCTTCGGCGCGCGAGCGCTGGCGGCGCATCGCCGATTCGCGCTGCTGCTTGACGGCGGTTTCGACCAGGTCACGGATGATCGAATCGACGTCCTTGCCGACGTAGCCGACCTCGGTGAACTTGGTCGCCTCGACCTTGATGAACGGCGCATCGGCCAGCCGCGCCAGGCGCCGCGCGATCTCGGTCTTGCCAACGCCGGTCGGGCCGATCATCAAGATGTTCTTCGGCGTGATCTCGCTGCGCAGCGGCTCGTCGACCTGTTGGCGCCGCCAGCGGTTGCGCAAGGCAATGGCCACCGCCCGCTTGGCGTCGTGCTGGCCGACGATGTGGCGATCAAGCTCGGAGACGATCTCCTGAGGCGTCATGGTGCTGCTCATCGGCATGCTCATCCCAGGGTCTCGATGATGTGGTTTTGGTTGGTGTAGATACAGATGTCGCCGGCAATCTCCAGCGAGCGCTTGACCACGTCGTGCGGCGACAGCTCGGTGTGCGCGATCAGTGCACGGGCGGCGGCCTGCGCATAGGCGCCACCGGAGCCGATGGCGACGATGCCGTGCTCGGGTTCGAGCACATCGCCGTTGCCGGTGATGATCAGCGAGGCGGTCGCGTCAGCCACCGCCAGCATGGCTTCGAGGCGGCGCAGCACACGGTCGGTGCGCCAGTCGCGAGTGAGCTCGATAGCCGCGCGCACCAGGTGCCCCTGGTGTTTTTCGAGCTTCGATTCGAATCGCTCGAACAAGGTGAACGCGTCGGCGGTGGCGCCGGCGAAACCGGCCAGCACCTGCTCGCGGTACAGCTTGCGCACCTTGCGTGCAGACGACTTGATGACGATGTGGCCCAGCGTCACCTGCCCGTCACCGCCGAGCGCCACCACGGGGCCGCGCCTCACGCTGACGATGGTGGTGCCGTGAAAACTGGGGGGGCCGTTGGCGTTGTCCATGAAACAGTTGTGCGGGCGAAGGCGCCGATTTCAATCAGGAAAGGCGGTCGATTCGGGCGCAGCGCCCGGCCGCACGATCAGACGGTGCGGACCTTGACAGTCGCGTGCTCGTTGATGCCCATCGCGCCGAAGAACAGCGCCACCAGGCGATGCGCGTCGACGAAGGTCACGGCACGGTTTTCGGTGCGGCGCGCCAGCACCCAGTTCAACAGATCGCCCGCCGCGATGAAATCGACGCGGATCAGCCTAGAGCACGAGACATTGATCATCGGTGCGGCGCCCAGTTGCTCGGTCATTGATTGCAGCAGCGGGCCGATGTCGCCGATCAGCTGACCAGACAACTCGACACTCGTGACCTGCACCAGTACCGCGTCGTCGAGCAGGTTCGACTCGACGAAGCCGGTCGAGACCTCACCGACCATCGACATCGAGGGCGTCAGCGTGCTGCTCGCCGCGCCGCTGAGGCGCACCTGGCACTGCACGCGCTCCCACGACGGCGGTGAAACCTCGTAGGTTACGCAGTAGTCGATCGCGGTTTCGTCGAACTGGTCGGGCCGGTTGGTCATGCGCAGCACGTCGAGGCGCAGCTGCCAGTACACCGGGTCGGCATCGCGCACGCCGCTGGGTGTGGCTTCGTGCAGGCAATGCAGCAAGGCATCGCCATGCAGCCAGCGCATGTCCAGCCGTTGCGGCATCCAGATGCGAAACAGCTCGCTGAGCCGGGCACAGGCTTCGGCATCGATGCCGCGCAACGCCGCCCAGTCGAACACCCAAGGCAGCGGCATTTGCAGGGTTTGCGAGCGAAGCCGCGACACCGCGTCGGCGTCGATCCATTCCGGGCTGGACCAGCCGACCTGCCCGTCGATGCGGCTGCGCGGCTGGCGCTCTTCGCTGACCGCTTCAGCCACCCGCTGCGGCATCGAAAACCACTGCGGCGCCGACCAGCCGAATTGCTGGGCGTAGTCGATCGCCAAACTCTCGAATTTTGGCAATTGCCCGGTTGCGCGGTGCATGTCGAACAGCGCCAGCCAGGTCTCAGCGTGCTGCGCGCGCGCGCCATGGGGCTGGATCAGCTGGGCCAGCGACTGTTCGCACAAATCGAAATCGGCGTTTGCGAACGCGATCACCGCTTCGTCGAGTTCCGGGTCGTGGGCCAGTTCGTTGTTGGTGTCGACCGCCGCGAACGCCTTGTCGAAAGACAAGTCGACCACCTCGTTGTTGAAGGTCAGCCCGGCGACGTAGGGCGGGGTCGAATCGGTGGCGTCAGCGCGCGGCGCTTTCGCGCCCGAGGCGCCTCCCAAAGGCGCCGCCTGCGTGGGCGATGCATAGAACTCTGGCGGTCGGCGCAAGGTACCCAGCTGGCTGTTGCCGACCATTTGCTGCTCGATCGCGTCGATCTTCGCTTTCATGCCGGGGCCGGAGCGCGCCTCACCGTCGCGCATGCGCGGCACCGAATCGCCGCCCATCGCCGAGGAACCGCCGAGTGCGGCGAGCTGATCTGGGGTCAACCCGTCGCGGCGCACTTTGCGCAGCATGTCGAACTCGCGCTTGCGCACGAAATCGTTGCGCCGCTTGCGCTCGATCATCGCCTTCAGCTCGGACTTGGCGAGCTCGCTTTCAATCGATCCCGGCGCAGGCTGCCCCAGCTCGTTCCACTCGGTGGCCGGATTGGCAACGAACTTCACAACCTTACGGAAGAAGCTCGTCGTGTCTTTGGGATCCGCCATGGGGGTCAGTGAGTGCTGGAGTACGCGGGGCTCATCTCAATCGCCGAACATCTTTTGCTTCAGCTCGCGGCGCTGCTGGGCTTCGAGCGACAAGGTGGCCGTGGGTCGTGCGATCAAACGGCCGAGACCGATCGGCTCGCCCGTTTCGTCGCAAAACCCGTACTCGCCGCTTTCAACGCGGTTCAGCGATTGCGCAATCTTCTTGAGCAGCTTGCGCTCACGGTCGCGGGTGCGCAACTCAAGTGCATGCTCCTCCTCGATCGTGGCGCGGTCGGCCGGGTCGGGCACGATGGAGGTGTCTTCGCGCAGGTGCTCCGTCGTCTCGCCTGCGTTACTGAGCAGGTCGTCCTTCAACTTCTTCAGCGTGGCGCGGAAGAAGTCGAGCTGCTTTTCGTTCATGTACTCGCTGTCGGGCATGGCCAGCACTTCGGCTTCGCTCAAGTCCCTGCCGACCTTGGTCTTCCAGGCATTCGCCAGCTTCGGGTCGGACTTCGGCGCGACGCGCGGAATGTCGACGCCGAGGTTGTTCATCTGACGGGTCGGCGGACGCGGCGGCGCAAAGCGATCGGCGAAGCGGGAGGTGGGTGGCGGCAAAGGCGCGGTCGGCATCGGCGCACCGTAGCGGGACTTGGCCGCCGATTTGGCACGTGGCGCCTTGACTGGTGCGGGCGCTGCCACCACGGTGTTGGCGGGTGCCGACATCTTGGGCACGACCACCGCTGTGACGGCGGCCTGAGAGAGAGTTTTCGGCATTGGTTTCGGGACGGATTTTCCTGCGGACACAGCGGGTTTCGCCGCTTTGGCCGGAGCAACTTTGGGAGCGGGCGACACCGGTGCTGGCGTGGATGCCGACTTGGGTTTGGGTGCTGGCTTGGGTACCGGCTTCGGTGCCTGCTTGGGCTTCGACATGGGCGCAGGCTTGGCACGGGCCACAGTGGCCACGGGCGCCGGTTTGGGTGCCAGTGGGGGTGTTTTCTTCGCAGGCGAGGGTGTCTTCTTCGGCGGCGAGACTTTGATCGACGCTGACGCTGCGACCTTCTTCTTGGGCACGGGGGCGGTTCTCGCGGCAGGTGGCGCAGACTTGGCCGGGGATCGGGTCACAGGGTTCTCCTCGCAGCGGATTCAGACCGCCAGGGTGCAAAACGAGCGCCACTTTGGCACCACGATTTTGCGCTCGGTGTGAATCGCAAAGCGGGGGGAATTGTAGCCACGCGGCGCGGCGCTGACCGGCATCAAACGAGGCATTGCTCCAACCCGTGCAGAAATATGTCTCGCGGCAGGTCGATGCCGATGAACACCATCTTGCTCATCTTCTTCTCGCCGGGTGCCCACAAGGGGCCAAGGTCGCTGCCCATCAGCTGGTGCACGCCCTGGAAGATGACCTTCTTCGGCGAACCTTTCATGAACAACACGCCCTTGTAGCGCAACAGTTTTGGCCCGTAGACCTGCACGATCGAGGCGAGAAAGTCTTCCAGCTTTGCGGGATTGAAGGCCTTGTCGGAGCGGAACACGAACGACTTCACATCGTCGTCGTGCGCATGGTGGCTGGGGTGGTCGCAGTGCTCGTCATGCTCATGATCGGGGCCGTGGTCATGATGCGCGTGGTCGTGATGGCCGTGGTCATGGACATCGGCCTTCAGGAAATCCGGGTCGATGTCGAGCTTGGCGTTCAGGTTGAAGCCGCGCAGGTCGAACACGCTGGCGATCGGCACCTCGCCGAAGTGCACCCGGCTCTGCGGCGCGCGCGGGTTCATGTGCTTGATGCGGTGGGCGAGCGCGGCGAGGGTGGCCTCATCGACCAGGTCAGACTTGCTGATGAAAATCTGATCGGCAAAGCCGATCTGACGCCGCGCCTCCTGCCGGTCGTCGAGCTGTTTGTCTGCATGTTTCGCGTCGACCAGCGTCAGGATGGAGTCGAGCATGTAGCACTCTGCGATCTCGTCGTCCATGAAGAACGTTTGCGCCACCGGGCCCGGATCGGCCAGGCCGGTGGTCTCAATCACCACGCGGTCGAACTGCAACTCTCCCTTGCGCTTTTTTTCGGCCAGGTCGGCGAGTGTGGTGCGCAGGTCTTCGCGGATCGAGCAGCACACGCAGCCGTTGTTCAACTGGATGATCTGTTCCTTGGCGTCTTGCACCAGGATCTCGTTGTCGATGTTCTCGTCACCGAACTCGTTTTCGATCACCGCAATCTTCTGTCCGTGGGCTTCGGTCAGCACGCGTTTAAGCAAGGTCGTCTTGCCCGCTCCAAGGAAGCCGGTCAGGATGGTGGCGGGGATCAGCGCGTTGGCAGAGCGGGTAGCGGAGGGCTTGGCGGTGGTGACCATGAGGCGGATGTCCTGCGAAATTGGGGCTTTGATCGCCTCAGATGAACATCTGGGGCCAGTGCACAACCCTTCAAGCTAACACACTCGGCACTGATGGTTCGGGTAAGCTGTGGCGGTGATTCACTTTTCGCCCCGGCGCGATGTCTGACCCTTACCCGGCGCACACCGCCTCCACCGCCCGCGTCAAGAATGCTTCTCGCCGGCCCGCCATCGCCGACAAGCGCAACCTGTTCCAGCGGCTGATCGAGTTCATGTCGCCGGGTGTCGATTCACGCGACGAGCTGATCGAGGCGCTGGCTGACGCTGAACACCGGGAGCTGATCGCGCCGGAGTCGCGGATGATGCTCGAAGGCGTCATCCGCATGGCCGACCTGACGGCCGGCGACGTGATGGTGGCGGCACCGCACATGGATCACCTCGACATCGACGCGCCATACGATGAGTTGCTGCACCTGGTGATCGGCACCGCGCATTCGCGCTTTCCGGTTTACGA
>JANPNF010000372.1:0-7567 GCA_031427315.1 Burkholderiales bacterium
CAGCAACGCCAACATCTCGGCCGGCGCGGCCCCCGGAGCCTGCGTGCGCTACCGCGTGACGATCACCAACGTCGGCACCTCCAACGTGCTGAGCGTGGTGGTCAGCGACGCCACACCGGCCAACACGACCTACAGCGCAGCGGTTGGCGCAGCGACCAGCCAGGGTTCCATCACGGCCCCGGCAGCCGGCACCACCGGCACCGTCAGCGCCAGCGTGGGCACGCTGGCAGCGGGCGCCTCGGCGCTGGTGAGCTTCGGGGTTCGCATCAATCCGTGACCCCCCGCTCGATGACCCGGTCATTCAACCGGCAGTTCATCGGCAAAGGCGCAGGCACCCCGCCTGCGCCCTTGCCGCCGAACCCGCCTCGGGTTCAGCGGCAAGGGCGGTGTTCGGGCTCCCGCCCGTCCCGCGCCCCACTCTCACCCGAGCATGAACCCGCCTCTGCCGACCCCCGTGCTGCCAAGCCGTCACGCACCAGCGCCCTGGGCTCGACTGCTGCGCCGTGCTCAAGGCGTTGTCTGCAGCGTGCTGTTGCTGCTAACTGCTGGCAGCGGCGCAGCCTGGGCCGCACCGCTGGCTGGCAGTCGGCTCGACAACACTGCCCAGGCCACCTATTTCGACACCGACCGCGGCTTCAACGCGACGCTGCACTCAAACACCGTCAGCATCACGGTGCAGGCACTCGAAGCTCTGACGCTGACCAGCGACAACACGCTGCAACGCGCTGCCAACGGCATCGCCAGCCTGCCGCACCGGCTCACCAACACCGGCAACGCCAGCAGCCGGTACGTGTTGCGATTTGCCAATCGCAGCGACGACGACCTCGACCTGCTGAGCCTGCGCCTGGTGTGGGATCGCAACGGCAACGGCGTGGCCGATGCGGGTGAGCCGCCCGTCGATAACGGCGCCGACTTCGGGCCGCTGGTGCCCGATGAGTCTGCCGATTTCGTGCTGGTGGGTAACGTGGCAGACGGCGTGGCCGTGGGCCGCTCGGCACGCGTGGACATCAGCGCCCGCAGCGTCGCGCAGGGCGCGTCGGCAGCCAACATCGACAACGTGACGATCGCCGATGGTGCGCTGCTGCAACTCGCCACGGCGGCCTCCAATTTGGCGCCCCGCGCGCTGGAGACGGTCACGCTCAGTCTGACCGCCAGCAACACGGGCAACCGGGCCGCCAGTGGTCTGCCGGTCAGCGTAGACGGCCTCACCCAGGCCCTGGTGCTGTTGCGCGAAGTGATTCCCGCCAACACCACACTGGCGGCGGTGGGCCCGCCCGGCGGCGCGCTGGTGCTGTATCACCTGGTGGGGCAGCCCGAAGGCAGCTACACCCGCAGCCCGCCGGCCGACCTGCGGCAGGTCGACGCGGTGGCCTCTGGTTTCACATCGGACATCGTGCCCGGCCAGTCGCTGACGCGCAGCGTCGATGTGCAGATCAACCGCAACGCGGCCGGGCCCATCACCCAGGTCGGGCAGCTGCTCTTCATGGACGGCTTGCACGCGCAGCCAGTCGGTGTCGATTCGAATGCGGTGCGCATGGTGGTGCCGGATCAAGGGCCTTCGTTGAGTCTGTTCAGCGACGCGCAGTACACGCGGCCGATCAAGGTGCTGGCGGCTGGGCAGCCGTTCTACGTGGCCTTCAATGCCTCGCGCTGCAACCTCGACCCGCTGCGCGTCGAGACGCAGCAGATCACCGTGGCGTCGACCCGGGCGGGCGACATTGAGTCGTTCGTCGCCACCGAGAGCGGCCCGAACACCGGCGAGTTTCGTATTGAGCCGTACGTTCCCACGGTCGACGCCTTGCGCACCCCGCTGGCGCGTGGCGACGCGAACCTGAGCGTGCGGCCCAACGATGTGCTGAAGGTGTCGGTCACCGGCTGCGGCGCGGTGCAGTTGGAGGCCAGCGTGCTGGTCGATCCGTTCGGCGTCGTGTTCGACAGCAAGACGAGTGCGCCGCTGGCCGGCGCCGTGGTGACGCTGATCGACGTGACGGGCGGCGGCAACGGCGGCCGTCCGGGCGGGCTGGCGCACGTGTTTTTGGCCGACGGCCTGACGCGGGCGCCGAGCGTGCTGACGACCGGCCCCGACGGCAGCTACCAGTTCCCGCTGGTTGCGCCCAGCGTGTACCGGCTGCTGACCGTGCCGCCGACGACCTATTCGTTCCCGTCGACCCTGGCCACCGCCTTGTTGCCGCCCGAGCGCGTGGTCGAGGCGGCGGGCTCCTATGGCGGCACTTTCATCATCACCTCGGTCACCCCGCCGGTGCAACTCGACATCCCGCTCGACGCCGACCCGCGCGCCGGCTTCTTCATCGAGAAGACCGCCTCGCGCAAAACCGTCGAGCTGGGCGAGTTTGTCGATTACCGCGTCAAGATCAAGAACGTGAGTGGCCAGTTGCTCGGCCGCATTCGCGTCACCGACCGGCTGCCGGCCGGCTTCGCCTACCTGCGCGGCAGCGCGCGCATCGACAGCGGCCGGTCCCGCTTCGACGGCACGGTGCTGCCCGAGCCCGAAGGCGGCGTCGGTCCGGCGCTGGTGTTCAACGTCGGCTCGATCGAGGATGCTGCGGAGCGTGTGCTCAGCTACCGCGTGCGTGTCGGCCCGGGTGCGCTGCAGGGCGACGGCGTCAACCGCGCGCAGGCCAGCAGCGCGGGCCCTCTGCCCAAGATGAGCAACACCAGCAGCTCAGCGGTGCAGGTGCTGCCCGGCGTGTTCGGCGACCGCGGCTTTTTGCTGGGTAACGTGTATGCCGACTGCAACGACAACCGCGAGCGCGACGACGGCGAGCCCGGCATTGCCGGGCTGCGCCTGTACCTCGAAGACGGCACCCATGTCGACACCGACCGCCTGGGCCGCTTCAGCCTGTACGGGTTGAAGCCGCAAACCCATGTGCTCAAGCTCGATGTGAGAAGCCTGCCCTTCAGCGTCGGCGCCGAGGGCACGGCCCAACTGGCCCTGCTGGCCAACCGCAATGCGGGCGACGCGGGCAGCCGCTTCATCGACATGAAAAACGGCGAGCTGCAACGG
Source organism: Burkholderiales bacterium (assembly GCA_031427315.1). Taxonomy (GTDB): domain Bacteria; phylum Pseudomonadota; class Gammaproteobacteria; order Burkholderiales; family Burkholderiaceae_C; genus PBB1. The sequence continues at coordinate 3,026 of JANPNF010000372.1, forward strand.
GCCGATTTTGCGGTGGCCGGCTGCAGCGAGGCGGTTCGAGCGGCCATCGCCGCGCGTGCCGAGACGGCGGCGCGCGCTGATCAAAATCTTGAAACGGTGCGCGAGGCGCGCCTGGCTGCCGACCCGCGTCTGCCCCCGGTCGCCGACCCGAAAGCTTTGCCGGCCAGCGGTGTGGTCGGTGCGGTGAATGTGCTTAATGCGGTGAGGCCCTCGTCGGCATTCCCGACTGCGGCGCCACTGCGCCACAGCGGCGGCGCGCTGAGTTCGCCACTGGTACCAACACCGGCAGCAGCTGCTGCCTCAGCCGCCCCCGCGTTGAGCGACGAGGCGATGGCCACGCTCGACAACAGCCCCGCCATCCTGACCCCGACCCCCGACCAGGTGCTGGGCTTCGCGCAGACCACGGTCACCGTCAAAGGGGCGCTCGGCGCCGAGCTGACGCTGCGCGTGAACGGAGTGCTGCTGACGGCCAGCCGCGTCGGCCGCCTGCGCAGCCTGGAATCGAAAGCCTTGCAGGTCGCCGACTACGTGGGTGTCGATTTGCGGCCCGGCCTGAACACGCTGGAGCTGTCGCAAGCGGCCTCGGCGGGCAAGCCCGCGGTGCCCGGTGTTCCCGAGGTTTCCGAGGTGCCCGAAATCAGCGCAGGCCACCACAGCATCACCGTCACGGCGCCCGGCACGCTGGCCGCGTTGCGGCTCGGCGCGCCGGCGCAGGCGCTGTCGGCCGACGGCCGCACGCGGGTGCGGGTGACGGTGGAGCCGCTCGACGCCGCCGGTGTCAGCGTGACCTCGCCAACGCCAGTGACGCTGAACGCTAGTGGGGGCCGCTGGCACCTGCGCGACCTCGACCCCGACGAGCCGGGCGTGCAGGTGTTCGTTGAAGGCGGCCGCCTGACGGCTGAGCTCGAAGCGCCGAGTGAGCCGGGCGACGTGCTGGTGCAGGCCTCGTCCGGCAATGCGCGCGCGCAAACCAAAATCGCATTCAACGCTGAGTTGCGGCCGCTGATCGCTGCGGGCGTGGTCGAAGGCGTGATCAACCTGAGCCGCCTGGGCCGGGGTGCGATTCAGCCGGCGCGTGCGCAAGACGGTTTTGAGCAGGCGCTGCACAACGCCTCGGCGCGCTCCGGCGGCACCGATGCGAGTGCGGGTGCGCGCGCCGCGCTGTTCCTCAAGGGCAAGGTCCTTGGCGACACGCTGCTGACGCTGGCCTACGACTCCGACAAAAGCACCCGCGAGCGGCTGTTTCGCGACATCCAGCCGGGCGAGTTCTACCCGGTGTATGGCGACGAATCGGTGCCGGGCTTCGATGCCCAATCGACCGGCCGCCTGTATGTGCGCCTGGACCGCGGCCGCTCCTACGTGCTGTACGGCGACTTCAACACCCAGACCGAGCCTGCGCTGCACACCCAGCTCGGCAGCGGCACCCTCCTTTTGGACGAACGCCGCCTGGGCCAGTACAGCCGCAGCCTGAACGGCGCTCGCACGCAACTCGAAACCGACGACGGCCGCCGCAGCCTGAACGCTTTCGTCGCGCAAACCAGCAGCCGCCAGGTGATCGACGAGTTGCCCGCGCTCGGCACCTCGGGGCCCTACCGCCTGAGCCGCACGCCTTTCGTTGAAAACAGCGAGCGGGTCGAGCTGCTAACGCGCGACCGCAACCAGGCGTCAGTCGTGTTGCGCAGCATTCCGCTGGCCCGCTTCGTCGACTACGAGGTCGACACCCTCAGCGGCGGCATCTTGCTGCGGGCACCACTGCCGACGTTGGACGCCGATTTCAACCCGAACTCGCTGCGCGTGACTTTCGAGATCGAACAAGGCGGCGCCAAGAGCTGGGTCGGCGGCGTGGCCGCTCGCATCGAAGCGACCGAGCGCATCACGCTCAGCGCCGGGCTGGTGCGCGACGGCGATCCGCAGCACCCGTTACACCTGCAAAGCGTGGGCACCAGCGTGCGCCTCGCGCCGGGTGTGTCGATGACGGCCGAGGTGGCGAGCACGCAAACCCCCGTGATCACTGCGGCGAACCTGGAGACCCACGGCGAGGCCGCGCGCATCGAGTTGCGCGCCGAAGACGGGCCACTGCAGCTGCAGGCGCAAGCCGTCAGGGCCTCCACGGGCTTCGACAATCCGTCGGCTGCCGTCACCCGGGGCCGCCAGGAGATCAACGCCAAGGCCAGCTATCGGGCCAGCAACGACACCACCTTGAAGGCCGAAGTGTTGCTCGGCAAAGACCTGGCGTCGTCGGCGAACCGCAGTGGCGCCCAGGTTTCGATCGAACAGGCGTTGACCGACAGCGTGCGCGGCGAGTTGGCCCTGCGCCACAGCCGCGGCGGCGACCTGAACGCTCAGCCGATCACGGTGGGCACGGCCGCCCCCGCGGTCATCGAGAGCACGTCGACCAGCGTGCTGGCCAAGCTGACGGCGCAGGTGCCCGGCGTGCCCAACGCGAGTGCGAGCGCCGAAGTCGAGCAAGACATCGAGAACACGAATCGCAGGGTGGCGGCGGTCGGCGGCGAATACCGGCTGAGCAGCGCGACGCGCCTGTACGGACGCTACGAGTTCATCAGCAGCCCCGGCACCCGCTACGGCTTGAACGACGTGCAGCAGCGCAACGCCACCGTTTTCGGCGTGCAGACCGACTACCTCACCGACGCCAACCTGTTCAGCGAGTACCGCGTGCGCGACGCGCTCGACGGCCGCCAGGCCGAGGCCGCCATCGGCCTGCGTAACCGCTGGCGGCTGGGCGGCGGCTGGTCGGTGTCGACCGGCTTCGAGCGCGTGCGCAGCCTGGGCGGCAGCCACAGCGGTGTCGGCAGCGGCGAGGCCACGTCGATTGCGAGCGGTGTCGAGTACACCGGGGCCCCCGACTGGAAGGGTGCAGCACGGCTGGAGCTGCGCAAAAGCAGCACCGGCGACAGCCTGCTCAGCACCGCGGGTGCGGCCTTCAAGATCGACGAGCAATGGACCGCGCTCGGCCGCAACCTGCTGACGATTTCGCGCCAGCGGCATGCTGTCGACAAGACCGAAGACTGGCTGCAGTTCGGCATCGCCTTTCGAGAAGGCGGCGGCTATGCGACACGCGATGTGGCGGGTGCAGAGGGTGCGGCTTCGATTGACGCGGCAGGCATGGCAGCGCGCGACAGGGGCCTGCGCGAAGGCGGCGCGAGTCGGCGCAACGCGCTGTTGCGCTTTGAATTCCGCACCGAAGACATCGGCGATCCGTTCATCGGCGACAGCAGCCGACGGGTGGCGATCATCTCGGCGCACATGAACCACCAGGTGAATGCACGGCTCGTACTGGCGGGTCGCCTGGCGGGCAAGTGGGCGCGCGAGCAGTCGCTGGGGTTGCTCAGCAGCTACCGCACCGGGCTGCTCGCGGGGCGTGCCACCTACGACATCGCAGAACACTGGGACATCGGCGTGCAGGCGTCGGCCTTGCTCGGCGGGGGCGCTGGCGGCCACGGCTCGCGCCAGCTCGGCTTGGGTGCCGAGGTGGGCTATTTGCTGGGCAAGAATCTGTGGATCAGTTTGGGCCTGAACGCATTCGGTTTCACCGACCGCGACCTCACGGCGCAGGACTACACGCAGCGCGGCGCTTATGTGCGGCTGCGCTTCAAATTCGACGAGGCCTTGTTTTGAGCGTCGGCAACTGGACAGGCGTCGAACCCATTCGGCGCTGGGCCCCGTGGCTGATGCTGGCAGCACTGTTGACGACGTGCGGCCCCACGATCGCAGCGATCACGTTCGACCCAACGCCGTCTAGCGGAGGCGCCGGCCTCAACCAGATGGAAATCATTCAGGACGCCGGCAACGCTGTGCTGTCTGGCGCCTATATGGGCGTGAGGTTCAGCAGCAACGTTTCGCTTACCAACGTGTACTCGCGAGTGATCGTGGGCGGTGCCGGCTACTCGCTTGACGCGACCGAAACACAAGACTATTTCGCCGGTGATTTGAGCGCGACGGCGAAGAGCTCGTACCGGTTCATCAACTACCCGACCAGCGGAAATGGCACGTTTCAAGTGCAGATCTATGTCGGCAACCTTGCGGCCGGGGGTGTTTTGCAAGGCACCTCAACCGCCTACTCGGCGAGCAGTGCCAACGCGGGCAGCGCTGCTTCGGCGAACAAGATCGTCAGCGTCGCGGTGGTGTCGGCCAGAATCCAGCTTGGCCAGACTTTCAACGTTGTTGTTTGCTACAGCGTGAACTCGACTGCCAGGCTGCTGGTTCAGCCGGCAGTTAGCTCGGCCTTCAACCCGAACAATCTGAGCAACGCGGCAAGCACGAACAGGGTCTTCCCAAACAACACCTGCTTTACGCCGACGAACGCCGCTTCGCCACCGTGTTTGAAGATACCCGCGCCCGCTTCTACGACATCCCCGTCACCGCTCTCGACGGCAGCGAACAAACTCTCGCTCCGTACAAGAACCAGGTGATGCTGATTGTGAATACCGCAAGTCAGTGTGGCTTCACGCCGCAGTACACGGGCCTTGAAGCCCTGCATCGCGAACTCGGACCCAAAGGTCTCGCCGTCCTCGGTTTCCCCTG
>JANPNF010000373.1:0-7797 GCA_031427315.1 Burkholderiales bacterium
TGTAGGTAGCGCCCGAGTAGCCCATGAACGGCGTGCCGGTGTGGCGGCGGATGATGGGCAGCGGGAACGAGGCGGGGATGAAGCTGGCTTTCATCATCGAACCGCCACCGCATTCAGCGAGATAGATGCGTTCGTTGTAGCTGCCGTACATCACCAGTGGGGTCTTGTCCTTCACCAAGCGACGAACCTCTTCGTTGTCGGTCTTGGCGCCGGGCAGGCGCGACACCGCGAACTGGCAGGGCAGCCCCATCTCGTCTTCGAGGAAGTGTCGAATGCCGCGGGTGTAGGTATCGTTGGCGACGACGGCAAAACTCGCCGTGCCGAAGAAGTCCTGCGTCACAGAGCGCCACAGGTCCCAGATCGGCTTGATCGTGGAGTACTTTTCGCGCTCGATGAATGGTTCTGGATCCAGGCCTAACAGTTCGCCCAGTTTGCGAAGGAACTTGGTCGTGCTGTGCAGGCCGATCGGCGCTTGCAGATAAGGCCGATCGAGCGCTTCGCACAGCATGCGGCCGAACTCGCGGTACATGCAGATGTTGACGTCGGCCTCGACCAGCCGTGACACGTCCGCCAGGTGGCTGCCGAGCGGAAAAGTCATGTTGACGTCGGCACCGATGCCCTGCACCAGACGGCGGATTTCGGCCAGATCACTCGGGCAGTTGAAGGTGCCATAGCACGGCCCGATGATGTTGACGCGCGGACGCTCTTTTTGTCCATCCGGGCCAGCCGGCCGCTCTGCGTAAGGCTTGCGTGTCGGCACCTTCTTCATGCCGTACTCGCTCCACAACCAGAACATCGCGCGGTTCGCGCATTGCCACTGGTCTTCGTCGATCGTGCGCGGCAAGAAGCGTTGGATGTTGGTGCCCGACGGCGTGACGCCGCCGCCGATCATCTCGGCGATCGATCCTGTGACCACGACCGATGGCAGATCAGGGTCGAGCGCGGCGTGTGCGCGGCGCATCGAGCCCTCGGTGCCTTCGCGGCCGAGCTGCTCTTCCGCAAGACCCGTGACGACGATCGGCAACTCGTGCGGCGGCAGCGCGTCGGTGTAGTGCAGTACCGAAGTAACTGGCAGATTCTCGCAGCCGACCGGGCCGTCAATGACGACTTGCAGCCCTTTGATCGCGGTGAAAACGTACACCGCGCCCCAATAGCCACCCGCGCGATCGTGATCTTGGACCAGCATCAGATCATCTCCTCGGCCTTGCGCTTTTTCGCCATTTTTTCAGCCTGGCGGCGCTGGTCGGCCTTGAACTCTGGGCGGTCTGTCGGGATGCCGTTCGCGGACTCCCACACACCAGAAGAATGGCCCTCGCCAACCGAGCCGAAGAATTCCTTCATCTGAGCGAAGCGCGCCTTGTTGCCGATGGCCGCGTTGATCACGGCGGCGAGCGAGCCGGCACCCGCAGGCCCCATCAGCGGCCGGGCCGAGATGAGGTTGGTGAAATACAGCGATGGCGTGCTTTGCGACTTGGCGTACTGCACAACCGGCGTGGTGCCAATGGCCAGGTCGGGTTGGTACTCGGCGATGGCAGCCAGGTCTTGTTCGAGCGAGGCTCGGAACTGAACATGCACGCCCTTGGCCTGCAGCCATTGCAGGTCGGCTTCGTTCCACGCGGTGCGCGGGCAGGCGCTGCCGACGTAGCGCAGGTCGGCGCCCGACTCCACCAGCAAGCGGCCGACCAGCAACTCAGAGCCTTCGTAGCCGCTGAGCGTGATGCGGCCCTTGATCGGCGTCTTCGCCAGTGCGCCACGGATGGCAGGCAGGATGCGGTTCTTCGCTGCATCGATCAGGTCTTGCGATGTGTTGGTGGCCTGGCCGATGGCTTGCAGCCACGCTTCCGTGCCGTCGTAGCCGACCGGTGCCGAGCCGACGATCGGGCGCCCGGCCGCTTCGAACTCGCGGATGCTGGCGGTGTAAAACGGATGGATGGCGGCGACCACGGTGCAGTCGAGCGCGGCATACAACTCGCGCCACTCACGGGTCGGCACCACAGGCCCTGCGGCCAAGCCCATCGGCTCCAGCATCATTCCGATGATTACCGGGTCGGCTGGGAACACCTCTCCCAGCAGCGCGATGGTGGGTTTGTTTGAACGACCGGCTTTGTCATAACCACGCGGCGCTTGCACAGGCCCTGCCAGCACTTCGCTGCGCGCATATTTCAGCATTGCGCCGGCCAGCACGTCTTTCGCTTCGGCATGTGTGGGAACGCCGAAGCCCGGCACGTCGATGCCGATGATGCGCACGCCGTTGATGTCCTTCGGCAAGATTTGCAGCGGGACGCCGCTGGCGGTCGGCACGCACAGGTTGATGATGACGATGGCGTCGTACTTGGTGGGGTCGGCTTCCTTGTGGACGGCCTCGCGAATGTCCTCGAACAGCTTGCCGGTGACCAGCGATTCACTGTTAAACGGCACGTAGCCGACGCTGCGTTTCGCACCGTAGAAATGCGAGGTGAAAGTCAGTCCGTAAACGCAGCAGGCTGAGCCCGACAGGATGGTCGCGGTGCGACGCATGCGCAGACCGACGCGCAGCGAGCCGAAGGCCGGGCACATGCTCTGCGGCTGATCGTGCGGACCGGCTTTCGGGTCTTTCGGATAGTCTTTCGCGTATTGGTTGAGGACTTCTGACTTGCCTGCCGACTTGGCCGCCGCCAGCAACTGATCACCACCCGCATGGCAGCCCATGCCGTCACCGTCGAGCGTGGTCGAGGGCACGCCCGGGGCCGTGGGCGACGCCGATGTGGCTGCCTGCGCTGCTGCGATGATGGGGATGGTCTTCGACATGGTGCGGAGGGTGCGGTGCGAGCGGGCTCAGACTTCGTCGTAGACGACTTCGAGCGTTTCTTTCTTGCTTTCGGTCTTGCCGCACATGTCGAACTGGGTAGCAGGTTCCAGCACCACGTCGCGGCCTACAGCCGATGCCGAGAACAACCCCAGCAATTCGTCTTGCGACATCGGCTTCGGACGCATCGGCAACGAGGTGCCGACGTTCTCAGCGAGTTCGGCAAACATCGGGCCCCATTCGGAGTCGGGGCGGCCGATGATTTCGTAGCTGGCGCTCTTGCGGCGGATGTCGTCGTTGGCAGGGATCACCGACAGCACCGGGATGCCGACGTGTTCGGCAAAGGCCTTGGCCTCACCCGTGCCGTCGTCGCGGTTGATCACCATGCCGGCCACGCCGACGTTGCCACCGAGCTTGCGGAAGTACTCGACCGCACTGCAGACGTTGTTCGCCACATACAGCGACTGCAGGTCATTGCTGGCGACGACGATGACTTTCTGGCACATGTCGCGGGCGATCGGCAGACCGAAGCCGCCGCAGACCACGTCGCCCAGAAAGTCGAGCAGCACATAGTCGAAGCCCCACTCGTGGAAGCCGAGTTTTTCCAGCAGCTCGAAGCCGTGGATGATCCCGCGCCCGCCGCAGCCGCGGCCGACCTCCGGCCCGCCGAGTTCCATCGCGTAGACGCCGTCGCGCTTGAAGCACACGTCACCGATCGCCACCGCTTCGCCGGCCAGCTTCTTCTTCGAGCTGGTCTCGATGATGGTGGGGCAAGCGCGGCCGCCGAACAGCAGGCTGGTGGTGTCGCTCTTCGGATCGCAGCCGATCAGCAGCACCTTCTTGCCTTGCTGCGCCATCATGTAGCTGAGGTTGGCCAGCGTGAAACTCTTGCCGATGCCGCCCTTGCCGTAGATCGCGATGATTTGCGTTTCCTTGGTCACCGGTCCGGTGGACACAGGAGGCGGCTCGACAGCCGCTTCGTTGCGCAGGTCTTTCATCATGATGGTCATGGGCGCCACCTTGGCGGTGCTCAGCGTCGATTCAACGGTACTCATGGGCAAGACCTCCAATCCAAAATCATCTTCAAACACGTCGGGTCGCCGAACGCCGTGCGGTAGGCCGAGTCGGCCTCCATGGCGTCAGCGCGGTGCGTGATCAGGCCGTCGAGTGACAGCCGGCCGGACTCGGCCAACTCCTTGACCGCCACCAGGTCGCTGGGCAGCCATTGCGCAGCGATGCGGATGCGGGCTTCACGCATGAAGGCCGGTGGAAAAATGAACGCCAGCGGCTCGTCGTAGAAGCCGGCCAGCACGACTTCGCCACCAGGGGCGAGGCGCGAAATCAGCGTGTCGAGCAGCGAGGAATCGCCACTGACGTCGCAGATACAACGGTAGTTGCGGCGATCGTCTGCAGACGGATCGATCACGCTGTAGTCGGCCGCGCCGTCGCGGCGGGCGGGGTTGGTTTCCCACACCGTGGGCGTTGCGCCGGCGATAACAGCCAAGCGCGCAATCATGCGACCCAGCACCCCGTGGCCGACGATCAGATCGGGCTGAGTCAGCCCGACCATCGAATGGGCGTGGTACGCCGTGGCCGCTAGGGCCAGCAGCACGCCCTGCTCTGCCAGATCTTCTGCAAATGGAATCGTCCGAGCTCCCGGGAGCACGACGTGTGCGGCGGCGCCACCGAACAGGCCGCGCACCTCACCGAAGCATTTGGCGCCGGGCACGAACACGCGTTCACCCACTTGGCGGCCTGACAGCGGGCCTGCCTTCGCCACGCGGCCGACGGATTCGTAGCCTGGAACCAGCGGGTAGCCCATGCCCGGAAAGGCAGGCATCCGGCCCGACCACAACAAGCGCTCAGTACCGGTACTGATGCCGCTCCATTCGATGTCAACGGTCACGTCTTCGTCAGTCGCGTCGGTCAGGTCCAAACGACTCAGCACGAGCTGCTCAGGTCGTTCGAGCACGACAGCCATCGTGTTCAAGTCACCTCTCCCATGCGGGGTGTGGCGCTGCGGCACGGCAGGCCAACGGGGAACCTCAAATGCATTCTCTCGACCTCTTCAACATGGGTGTAATGCTAAGCTGACATTTCAAACTGTCAATTTGCATTTACAGTTTTTCTTCGAGGGTTTACGCGTGCCGCAGACGGGCCACGATCAGCTGGGTCTGCAAGGGAATGTGATTGCGCAACAAGCGAACCTCGCCGAAGCCCGCGGCGTGCAGCAACTCGGTAAGCTGAGCGGCGGTGCGTGACCGGCCTTTGCCCATGGCCAGCAGATAGAAGCTGAAATACGCGTCGCCCATGGCCTCGGCACCCGGGGTGCCCGACATGGGCTCCGTCAGCAGCAGCGTGCCGCCGTCGGGCAGCGCCCGGCGCACGGCTTTCAAAATCATCAATGCGCGCGCATCGTCGTGATCGAAGATCACCCGCACCAGGGTGATCAGATCGCAGCCGGTGGGCAACGGGTCGCTGAAGAAGCTGCCGCCGCAAGCGGTCGTCCGTTCCGACAGCCCTTGCTCGGCAAACTTGACGCGCGCCCGGTTAGCCACCGCCGGCAGATCGAACAGCACCAGTTGCAGGTGCGGCGCGCGCGCCGCGACGGCGGTAAGAAAGGTGCCCTCGCCGCCACCGACATCGAGCAGCCGCCGGTGCTTGTCGAACGAGTACGCGTCCAGCACCTCATCGGACACCAGCGTCTGTGAGGCCGACATCAATGCCGAGTAGGGGATGACGCGATCGGTGTCGAGTGCGTCTGGCGCATCGGCCGCGGCATAGGGCCAGTAGTGCGCCAGCGCCGAGGTGCGGGCATCGCCACCACGCAGCAACGCAACGGGATCGGCCAAGTCGACATACAGATCGGCGTGGTGCTCCACCATCGAGGTGATTGCGGCATCGCCCACCAGCGGTGCGCCCAGTGGCCCGAGCCCGTAACGACCGCGGCTGCGCTTTTCGACCAGTTTGAGAGACACCGCCGCTGCCAGCAGGCGTTGCGCGGCGTCTTCGGTGAGGCCCAGGCGTGGTGCCAGCGCGGCCAGCGTTTGCGGCTCTTGCGCGAGCAAATTGAACAGCTTGAGGCGCACGCAGGCCAGCAGGATCTGCGAATAAACGAACCCGGCGACCAGATCAAACAGGCCGCTGGCACGCCGCTTGGCGATCGGGCGGGTCAGCGGGAACGCCGCCGCCCAGCGCCGAAACGAGCGGCTGCCCGTCAGGCCGTCACGCCAAGCCAACCAACGATCGAGCAGGCGATCTTGTAATGATGGTGGGGACAACAAATCCGATTTTTCGCTCAGCACGCCCACGGGCTTCAACGCCATTCAGGGCGCCGAGCGGTCGAGATGCAGTTCACGGTCACGCCTCGACGCGGACCACTTCCTCGGCGATGGCCTTCGGCACCAGCCGCTCCGCCTCGAATCGCACCAGGGCCCGCATTTGCACCGCGCCAGGGCACGGCGGGATGGCTGCGATGGCCGCGGCCACCAACCGGTCGAAATGGTGAATCGCGCCTTCCAGGCCCAGCTCACGCGCGGCGCTGGGGCGGCACAGTGCCGCGTCTTGACCGGCGGGCTTGCCCAGCGACGACGCATCACAGGCGACATCGCGGATGTCGTCAGCCACTTGATAAGCCTCGCCCAACCACTCGCCGAGCGCTCGCCACGGCGCTGCATCGGCGCCGGCGGCTTGCGCGCCGGCGATGGTGGCGGCCGCGAACAGCGAGCCGGTCTTGGCGCGCTGGTAGTCGGCCAACGACACCCGCGGCTCACATTCCCAGGCCTGGCCCGCCACGATGCCGTGCGGCATGCCGGTGGCACGGCCAATCGTTTTCAGCAGCTGCGGCAGGCGCAGTGGCGATTGACTCGCTGCGATGCCGAGCGTCTGGAAGGCCAGCACGATCAGTGCGTCACCGGCCAAGACCGCCAGCGGTTCGCCGAAGGCAAAGTGCACCGATGCACGGCCGCGGCGGGTCTGGGCGTCGTCGAAGCAGGGCAGATCGTCATGAACCAACGAGGCGCAATGCAGCAATTCGATGGCCGTGGCCGCTGCCTCAGACAACACCGGATCGTCATCGCCGCACGCCTGCGCGACCGCCAGGCACAACTGAGGACGAATGCGTGCACCGCCGGGAAACACCGCGTGGCGGATCGCACCGGCCAATTTGGGTGGGCAGCCTTCTTCCTCGCCAGACGCGATGGCGACGGCCAGGGCTTGTTCGATGCGGGTGATGGGCTTCATGCGTGACTCCGGCGTGGGCCTGGCGGCGGGTTGGGTGCTCAACAAACTGTCAATTCAGATTGTCGCTTGCAAGTGTCAACTAATGTAGACACCTCACCAGCACCCGTCAACAGCACAGGCCCGGTGTTTCCCCGAGCAGGCTTGGCTGATAGGCCGCGTCACGACGTTCGCGGTGGGCATTTGACCGGGCGCCAAGCGCGTCGGGATAATCATCGGTTGACCCACCGAGCCCACGCCACGTTTTGAAGTCTGCTTCCGGCCCGATGGACCTGCTGTCCCCGCCCCTGTCGCCACCGCCAACGGCCACGCTTGAGTTGATCGGCGTGTCGTGCGTGCGTGCGTGGCACGCGTCGGCTGTTCGACGACATCGACGCGGTGATCCATTGCGGACAACTGCTGCGTGTACAGGGAGCCAACGGTGCTGGCAAGACCAGCCTGTTGCGCACGCTGTGCGGATTGTCGGTGCCTGACCACGGCGAAGTGCGCTGGAACGGCCGGGCTCTGGCGAGTCAGCGCGATGAGTTTCATCGCGATCTGATCTACATCGGGCACGCGGCGGCATTGAAGGACGATCTGTCGGCACTGGAAAACTTGCTCGCTGCCTGCCTGCTGGGTGGGCAGCGACCTGTGACACCGGCCTTGATGCAGGCGCCTCGCGAATCTTTTGAAACTGATCGATCCCGCGCCGCGTGTCCACGCGCACGGGCTGGATGCGATCCGAGTCTTCGAGTAGATCGTAACCCGAGCGGGCCGCATCCCGCGTTTCGAAT
>JANPNF010000374.1:0-18611 GCA_031427315.1 Burkholderiales bacterium
AACGATTCGTACCGGGTGATCTGCGGCGACAAACATCCGCGCTCGATAGGGCAGAACTTTGCCGAATGCTGGAAGGAAGCGTGGCCCGTCATTGGCGAGGCGCACGACGCCGCCCTGGCAGGCGACAAGGCGTTCCTCGAAACTCAGCACATCTTCCTGGAGCGCCACGGGTACCGGGAAGAGTGCTTCTTCACGTTCTCGTTCAGTCCCATCCGGGACGAAGCCGGGCAGATCGGCGGCCTGTTCCACCCCGTCATCGAGATGACGGCGCAGATGCTCGCCCAACGGCGAACATGGGCGCTGCGCGACCTTGCCGCCCAGACGAGCAAGGCCAAGTCGATCACTGAAGTTCTCGCCTTGTCGGCGCAGACCTTGGCCGACTACGCGCTTGACCTGCCCTTCGTGTTGACCTATGCACTGGAACCCGAGAACAACCAAGCCCGGCTGGTCGGAGCCACTGGCCTGGGTGCAGACACGGTCGCTGGCCTCGGCACGGTGACGCTGGCCGATCTACAGGCTGTCGGCCCCCATCCGGATTGGCCGGACGCGGCACTGGTGATGCCGATCACCCCGCCCGGAGCCGACCGCCCGGTCGCCATCTTGATTGCCGGCATCAGCCCTCGCTTGCCGATGAACGAGGCCTACCGCAGCTTCTACGACTCATTGGCTTCCGCATTGACTGCGGCCGTCGTCAACGCCAGTGCGTATGAAGACGAGCGGCAACGCGCCAATGCGCTGGCCGCAATCGACCGGGCCAAGACGGCCTTCTTCTCCAACATCAGCCATGAATTCCGCACGCCGCTCACCTTGATGCTGGGCCCGGTCGAAGAGGTCCTGGCCAGCGCGGACGAACTGCCGCCTTTGCACCGGACGCAGTTGCAGGTCGTGCGCCGCAATGGCTTGCGACTGCAGCGCCTGGTGAACGGCCTGTTGGAGTTCTCGCGCATCGAGGCCGGTCGGGTCCGCGCGGCCTACGAGCCGACCGATCTTGCCGAGTTCACTGCCGATCTTGTGAGCAACTTCCGCTCGGCCTGCGAAAAGGCCGGGCTGGAACTGCGCGTCGATTGCTCGCCGCTCGGCGAGCCGGTGTTTGTGGACCGCTCGATGTGGGAAACGATCGTCTTTAACCTGCTGTCCAACGCCTTCAAGTTCACCTTCGAAGGCGGAATCACCGTCACCCTGCGACTGGTCGGCGGGGCGGCCGAACTCGCCGTGCGTGATTCCGGCACGGGCATTTCCGCCCATGAGATGCCACGGCTGTTCGAGCGCTTTCACCGAATCGAAAACGTGCAGGGGCGGACGCACGAGGGAAGCGGCATCGGGCTGGCCCTGGTGCAAGAACTCGTCAAACTGCACGGCGGCATGATCACCGCGGAAAGCAAGGCCGCCGCCAGTGGCGCAGCCAGCGGGGCCGATTGCGGAACCACCTTCCGCATCCAGGTCCCGCTCGGCACCGGGCACCTTCCTCCTGAACAAGTCAGAAGCAGCCGAACTGCCGCGCAGCCCTCGGCGGGGGGAAATCCGTTCGTACAGGAAGCGTTGCGGTGGTTGCCAGAAGCCCTGCAGCCGCACCACCCTGGCACTGGCGGGTCGGCCGCCGCCGACCTAGCGCAGGGCGGTACCTTTGCACTCGGGCCCACCGACGCCGACCCGCCGCGCGTGCTGGTGGTCGACGACAACGCCGACATGCGGCGCCACATCGAGCGGCTGCTGAGCGGGCAATACCAGGTTGAGACCGTGTCCGACGGCGAGGCCGCGCTGGCAGCCGTGCGGCAGCGGATGCCTGACCTCATCGTGACCGACGTGATGATGCCCCGCTTGGATGGGGCGGGGCTGCTGCGCGCCTTGCGATGCGACCCCCGCACCGCTGGCGTGCCCGTCATCGTGCTGTCGGCCCGTGCGGGCGAGGAAAACCGGGTCGACGGCATGGAGGCCGGGGCCGACGCCTACCTGATCAAGCCTTTCAGTGCCAAGGAGTTGTTGGCCAACATCGCGGCTTTGTTGAAGATCACTCGCCTGCGGCGAGAGGCCGACGAGGCAATCCGGGCCAGCGAAGAGCGGTACCGCGCCCTCGTCAGTGCCTCGTCGGATGTGGTCTACCGGATGAGTGCCGACTGGACCGAGATGCGCCACCTGCAGGGGCGTAAATTTATTGTCGACACCTGCGAGCCCAGCCGCAGCTGGCTGCTGAATTACATCCCGGCGGACGACCAGCCACGCGTCACCGCGGCCATCGATGTGTCGATCCGGTCCAAGAGCGTGTTCGAACTCGAACACCGGGTCATTCGCGCGGACGGCACGCCGGGCTGGACATTTTCCCGGGCCGTTCCGCTGCTCGATGGCAACGGCGACATCGTGGAGTGGTTCGGCGCCGCCAGCGACGTGACCCCCCGCAAGCAGGCCGACGCGGCGCTGAAGCAGAGCGAAGACAGGTATCGCACGTTGTTCGAGGCGATGGATGAAGGCTTCTGCGTGATCGAGATGATCTTCGACGCCGACGCCCGTCCTACCGACTACCGTTTTCTTGAGGTCAACCCGGCATTCGAGAAGCACACTGGCATTGCGAATGCGCAAGGCCAGCGAATACTGGAGATTGCCCCGAACCTCGACGCCCACTGGTTCGAGATCTACGGGCGGGTGGCCGTCACCGGAGAGTCGATTCGCTTCGTCAACGAGGCCAAGGAGCTCGGTGGCCGATGGTTCGATGTCTACGCGTTTCGCCTCGGCGGCCACGAGACTCACCAGGTTGCCATCTTGCTCAACGACATCAGCAGCCGCAAGGCGAGCGAAGAGGCGCTGCAAGCGAGCGAAAACCGCAGCCGGAGCATTTTGGACAGCATCACCGACGGCTTTTTCGCCCTCGACCGCGACTGGCGATTCACTTTCATGAACCCGGCAGGCGAGCGATCTATCAACTGCACACCCGGCTACCTGATCGGCAAGTCCTTTTGGGAAGAGTACCCCCGCACAGTCGGCAGTGAGTTCGAACACTTCTACCGCCGAGTCGCTGCGAGTCGGGTCAGCGAGTCCTTAACGGCTCAATCCCTCGACAACGACCGCTGGTACGAGGCCACTGCCTACCCAGCATCGGAAGGCCTGACCGTGTACTTTCGGGATGTGACCGACCGCAGGCGAATCGAGCAGGAGCGCCAGCAGTTCGCCGCCCTGGTGGACGCCAGCTCCGACTTCATCGGCGTGGCCGGACTCGACCAACGGGGCGTGTACCTCAATCGGGCTGGGAAAGAGTTGATCGGGTTGGAAAACGGTCAGGTGGCCAGCATCAGCGTCCTTGACTGCTTTCCCAAAAGTGAGCACGACCGCATCATCGGCCTCATTACCGGCTCCGGGGGCGGGGACCATGTGGTGGTGGACACCTGGTTCCAGCATTTGAAGACCGGCCAGTTGATCCCGGTCTCGTGGTCGTTCCTGAGTCTGCGGGACGCGGGCGGAAAGGTCAGCGGGTACGCCACCGTGACGCGTGACCTTACCGAGCACAACCAGGCCAAAGTCCTGCTTCGGGCGAGCGAGGAGCGGCGGCGGCTGGCCCTGGACGCGGCCGAACTCGGCATGTGGCATGTCGATCCGGCGACCCGTGTCACCGAGACCGACGCCCGTTTCCGGGCCATATTCGGCACGACCGAGGCGTGGACGGACTACCTGCAGGCGGTCGCAGTCATCCACCCCGACGATCAGCCTGCCGTGCTCGAGGCGGTGGCAGCGGCGACCCGGCTCGACGACCCGGCCCACTACAACATCGAATACCGGATCGTCCACACGGACGGGTCGCTGCGCTGGGTGGCCGCCAAAGGGCGATCGACCATCGTGGGCGACGGCCCGACGAGGCGGGTGGTGAGTTTTGACGGCACCGTGGCCGACATCACCGACCGAAAGCGCGGCGAAGACGAGCGCGAGCTGCTGGTGGCCCAACTTCAAGATCAAGACCAGCGCAAGAACGAGTTCATCGCCATCCTGGCCCACGAGCTCCGCAACCCGCTGGCGCCGATGCGCAACGGCTTGCAGGTCATGCGTCTGGCAGACGGCGACCCAGACGCCACTGAACGAGTCCGCGCGATGATGGAGCGCCAGCTTGCGCGGATGGTGCATCTGATCGACGACCTCTTGGACCTGAGCCGCATCAGCTACGGCAAGATCGATCTTCGCAATGCGCGTATCGAACTGGCCGAAGCCATCCAGCAGGCCATCGAGAGCAGCCGACCGTCCATCGAACTCGCCGATCACGAGTTGATGATCGACATGCCGCCCGACCCGGTCTACGTCAACGCCGACCTGACCCGGCTGGCTCAGGTGTTCGCAAATCTGTTGGCCAACGCCGCCAAGTACACCCCGCGTGGCGGTCGGATCCGATTGACCTTCGAGCATCTTGAAGGTGAAGCCGTTGTCTCGGTGAAGGACAACGGGATTGGAATTCCGACGCACATGCTCTCGCAGGTTTTCGAGATGTTCACGCAGGTCGACCGCACCCTGGAGCGATCGCAGAGTGGCTTGGGCATTGGCCTGGCGATCGTCAAGCGGCTGGTCGAGATGCACGGCGGGTCGGTCGAAGCCCGCAGCGACGGCGACGGCAAGGGCAGCGAGTTCATCGTGCGCCTGCCGACCGTGCTGTCCGCCGCGGGTGGTCGTGAGGAAAACGGCGCAGACGAACCGGTTCGCTCGCCGCCGCGTCGCCGCATCCTGGTGGTGGACGACAACCACGATGCGGCTGCCAGCCTGGCGCTGATGCTGACGGTCATGGGCAACGAAACGCAGACAGCCCACGACGGCCTCGAGGCGTTGGAGGCGGCACAGGCGTTCAGGCCCGATGTGGTGCTGCTGGACATCGGCATGCCGAAGCTGAACGGCTATGAGGTCTGCCGCCACATTCGGCAGCAGGCATGGGGCAAGGGCATGACGTTGTTCGCCTTGACCGGGTGGGGCCAAGAAGAGGATCAACGGCGTTCGCTGGAGGCCGGTTTCGACGCGCACCTGGTCAAGCCGGTACTCCCTGCCACCCTTGAGAACTTGTTGGTCAGTGGTCTTCACAGCAGCCAGTCGCGCGTGGAGGCGACGGTGGCAATAAAGAACCAGGGAGCCCGGGATGATTGACTCCGAGCCGCGAGAGGCATTGCGCCCACCAAATCAAGCCTCCTAAAATCGCGTTATGAACGTCCAGCCCTACACCCGCGGCGCCGCGCTGCCCGAGTTGCTGCGCCAGCGAATCTTGATCCTCGACGGCGCGATGGGCACGATGATCCAGCGCTACAAACTGGGCGAGGCCGACTACCGCGGCGAGCGCTTCAAGGACAACCCGAAGGACGTCAAGGGCAACAACGAGTTGCTGCTGTTCACCCGGCCGGATGTGATCTCGGAAATCCACGACCAGTACCTGGCCGCGGGCGCCGACATCATCGAGACCAACACCTTCGGCTCGACCCGCGTGGCGCAAGACGACTACGGCCTGGCCGCGGTGGCGCGCGAGATGAATGTGGTGGCGGCGCAATTGGCGCGCGCTTCGTGCGAGCGCCACAGCACGCACGACAAGCCGCGCTTCGCTGCCGGTGCGCTGGGCCCGACGCCGCGCACCGCGAGCATCAGCCCCGATGTGAACGACCCGGCGGCGCGCAATGTGAGCTTCGACGAGTTGAAGGACTCGTATTTGGAACAAGCTTCTGGGCTGCTCGAAGGCGGCTGCGATTTGTTCCTGGTGGAAACCATCTTCGACACGCTGAACGCGAAGGCGGCGATCTTCGCGCTCGATGAGCTGATGGAGGCCACCGGCGAGCGGCTGCCGGTGATCATTTCGGGCACCGTGACCGACGCGTCGGGGCGCATCCTGTCAGGGCAGACGGTGAGCGCGTTCTGGCACAGCGTGCGACACGCGCGGCCGCTGGCGGTCGGCCTGAACTGCGCGCTCGGTGCCACGCTGATGCGGCCGTACATCGAGGAGCTGGCCAAGGTGGCGGGCGACACCTTCATCAGCTGCTACCCGAACGCCGGGCTGCCCAATCCGATGAGCGACACCGGTTTCGACGAAACGCCGGAGATCACCGGCCGCTTGGTCGAGGAGTTCGCGAAGAGCGGCTTCCTGAACATCGCTGGCGGCTGCTGCGGCACGACGCCCGCGCACATCGCAGAAATCGCGCAACGGGTGAGCCGTTACCAGCCGCGTTGTTGCAACCGAACGGGCGATGCGGACGGGCTGTTCGGCGCGCTGCGGGCGGCCTGAGCCACCACACCCGCATCAGCGGCACCAGCCACAGCACCCCATCAGCCGCCCAGCGGCACCGTCAGCCGGTCGTCGTCGTGCAGCATCAAGGCCTGCGTGGCGGTGACCTTGCAGACCCAGGTTTGCAAGCGCAGCGGCTGCGGTAACGACAGGCACCCCGGCGCGAGCGCCGCGGCGCAGTGACCGCCGAGGCGGCGTGCTGAGGCATAGCGGATCCATTGCACGCCGTGGCCGCGTGCGGCTTTGGCCAGCGCATGGCAGGCGGTGTAATCCGACGGATGCATCCAGGCCTCGACCGACGCCGACCAGGGAGCGCGCGTCAGATCGATCGCGGCACCGCGCACCTGCGCCTGAAACAGCGTGTGCTCGGTGACCAGCTCGCCCTCGCGCAATCCGGCGCTGTCCATCAGGAAGCGCCAGCGCCAGTAGGCGACTTCGGTGCAGGCGGTGTCGCGCTCCTTCGCGCCGTACCAAAGGCCGAGGTCGCCACCCGCGCGAAAGCGCGAGGGGTGGGGCGAGCGGTAGCGGAACGGTGTGGTCAGCAGGTAATGCGGCGGCGGCTCGGCGCGTGGAGGGCTGCTACGGTTCAACGCTGGATCGGCACGCGGCAACGGCGGCTTGCTGGCTTCCAGGATGCTCTCGATGGCGGCCTGCTCGGCCAAGCTGTCGACCAGCCGCATCGTCGCCACCCGATGCTGTGCTTCGACGCCGCGCCAGAGCAGGCCGCTGGCGGTTTTGACTTCGGTATCGAACCAGGCGTCTTGCCACGCGGGCTTCACATCGGCGCGCGCATGCTGTCGAGGTAGGCCACGGTGGTGACCAGGCCCTGCGCGCGCTGGATCAGCGTGCTCGGCGTGCCGTTCAAGGCATCGTTGTGGCTGCGCATCCAGGCCAGGCGGCGCGCTTCGTCGTTGCCGACCAGCGCGTCGAGCGAGCGATACAGGCGCACCAGCAGGGTGGCCAGCTCGCCCTCTTTCGATTCGGGTGCCAGACCGCGCTCGCCGCGCGACACGCGCGAGACCGTTGCTTCACTGACGCCGATCACCTGGGCCAGCGCTGCGCCGTTGAGGCCCAGCAATGCTGCCGCGCGGCCCGTGGCCTTGGCCAGCACAGCGCTGCGGTCGATGTGGATGGCGGGATCGGCGAGGGTGAGCATGTCGGAACCTTCGGTTGTTTCAAAAGAAAGATTAACTCTAAAATATTCCAATTGCAAGCAAGATGCCAAGGGCAAAGTCCATCGCCGCGACAATGCGCCGCATGCTTTCGCGCTCCCACACCTCACGGCTGTCGCTGTACCTCGACCTGATCCGCTGGAGGCGGCCCGCAGGCAGCTATCTGCTGCTGTGGCCGACGTTGTCGGCGTTGTGGCTTGCCGCCGGCGGCTTTCCGGGCTGGCACCTGTTGGCGGTGTTCACGTTGGGCACGGTGTTGATGCGCAGCGCCGGCTGCTGCGTCAACGACGTCGCTGATCGTGAGTTCGATCGCCACGTGAAACGCACCGCCGAGCGGCCGGTGACTCGCGGCGCCCTCAGCGCGCGGTCGGCGCTGGCCTTCGGCGCCGCGCTGGCCTTCACTGCCTTCCTGTTGGTGCTGACCACCAACCTGCCCACGGTGCGGTGGAGCATTGCAGCACTCGCGGTGACGGTCATCTACCCGTACACCAAGCGCTTCTTTTCGATGCCGCAGGCGGTGCTGGGCGTGGCATTTAGCCTCGGCATCCCGATGGCGTTCTCGGCCGTGCGCGGCGAGGTGCCCGCCGTCGCCTGGGCGTTGCTGCTCGGCAACCTGTGCTGGGTGCTGGCCTACGACACCGAGTACGCAATGGTCGACCGCGACGACGACCTGAAGATCGGCATCCGCACCTCGGCGATCACACTCGGCCGCTTCGATGTCGCGGCGGTGATGGCGTTCTACGCGGCCTACCTCGCGGTGTGGACGGCCATCGGGGTGCATCTGGGCCTGGGCGCCGCGTACTTCGCCGGGATCGCCACCGCCGCCGCCCTGGCCGGCTGGCATTTCACGCTGATCCGTGACCGATCACGCGACGGCTGCTTTCGTGCCTTTCGGCTCAACCACTGGTTGGGGCTGGCGGTGTTCGCCGGGGTGGTGGCAGACACCCTGTGGCGCCGCGGGCTCTGAGTGTGGCGCCGCGGCAGGCTATCGTGGCGCCCTGTGTATCGATCCGAATGGAAGGGATGAGCACGATGTCGGAGGTGACAGAGCCGAAACGGCGCGCGGCTGCTTTCTTGCGCATGCGAGAAGCGCATCGAAACGAAGCCGCCGAAGACTACGTCGAGCTGGTGGGCGACCTGATCGCAGCGACCGGCGAAGCGCGGCTGACCGATCTGGCTGCGCACCTCGGCGTCTCAGCTGCAACGGCCTCGAAGGTCGTGCACCGGCTGCAATTGGCCGGGCTGCTGGAGAGCCTGCCATACCGCTCGATTTTTCTGACCGAGCGCGGCCAGGCAGTGGCTGCTGCGTCCCGACATCGGCATGCCGTCGTGCGTGAATTCCTGCGCGCGATCGGCGTCAGCGACTCGACCTCAGAAGCTGATGCCGAAGGCATGGAACACCACGTCAGCGACGAAACGCTGGCAGCCCTGGCGCGAACGACCCGGCTGCTCAAACCAAAATAGGGCGGTGCATGCTGCATTCATGTGCCGCTTGCCCAGCCGCCAGCCGCCCGCCGCCCGAAACAGCAACACGCAACGGCAACACGAACACTCAACGGCTGCCGGGCACCTCGGCGGAGCGCTGGGCTCGGCGCCGGTAATGGGCCAGCACTTGGCTGACAGCCAGTGCCACGACAAACACCGCGGCCTGCACCATCACGATGGTGGGCCCGGTCGCGGCGTCGAGGTGGAAGCTGGCGATCGTGCCGACCACGCACGAAAAAACCGCCGCGGCCACCGCGATGAGGGTCAGCCTGCCGAACTGCTTTGCCAACAGAAACCCGATGGCGCCAGGTGTGATCAGCATGGCAATCACCAGAATGACACCGACGGCCTTCAGCGACGCCACGATGGCCAGCGCAACCAGCGCCAGCAATCCGTAGTGCAGCAGCGTGACCGACAGCCCCATGGCCCGGGCATGCGCGGGATCGAAACAGAACAAAAGCAGGTCGCGGCGTTTGGCAATCACGATGCCGCCGACCGGCACGGCGATCAGCGCGGTCTCGATCACATCCGACCAGCGCACGCCGAGCATGTTGCCGAACAGGATGTGGTTGAGGTGTTGATCGGACTCCGCCTTGACGAACAACACCAGCCCCAGCGCGAACATGCCTGAAAACACGATCGCCATGACGGCGTCTTCCTTCACGCGGCAGTGTTCGCGCAAATAGGCCGTAGCGGTGGCGCAGAGCAATCCAGCAGCGAACGCACCGATCACCAGTGGGATCGACCACAGATAAGCCAAAACAATGCCCGGCAGCACGGCATGTGAGATCGCATCGCCCATCAGCGACCAGCCCTTGAGCACCAGGTAGCACGACAACAGCGCGCAGACGGTGCCGACGAGCACCGCCACGACCAGGCCACGCTGCATGAATTCATGCGCCAGCGGCTCGGTGAACCAGTGCAGGAGGCTCACGTCACGCGCTCCCTGACGCACGCTGGGCCGCGTTCCGGCGCCAACTCGCCAGACGCCCATGTTGGGGTGCGAAGACGAAAGCGGCGAGGAAAACAAACGTTTGAAAAACGACGATCAGCCCGCCGGTCGCGCCGTCGAGGAAATAGCTTGCATACGCGCCCAGGCCGCCGCACAGCACACCGACCGCAACAGCCAGCACGATCATGCGGTCGAACCGATCGGTCAGCAGGTAAGCGGTGGCTCCGGGTGTCACCACCATGGCGATCACGAGGATCGCGCCGACGGTCTGCAAGGCAGCGACCGTGCACGCTGACAGCAGCACGAAGAACAGGATGTTCAGACGCAGCGGATTGATGCCGACCACCCGCGCCTGTGCCTCGTCGAAAAAGGCCAGCATCAGGTCTTTGCGTTTCACGCTGAGGATGACCAGCGACACGGCCGCAATGATGACCACCTGGCTGGCGTCTTCGTCTGCGATGGCCAGGATGTTCCCGTAGATCACCGATTGCAGGTTGACCGACATCGGGTTGATCGACACGAGGAAAAGCCCGAACGCAAACAGGCTGGTGAAGATGATGCCGATGACCGCATCTTCTCGCAGCAGCGTGATGCGCTTGACGGCGAGGATCGAGCCTGCCGCGAGCAAGCCCGCCACGAAGGCACCCACGGCGTAGGGCAGGCCCACGAGGTAAGCGATGGCGACCCCGGGCACCACGGCGTGCGACAGCGCGTCGCCCATCAGCGCCCATCGCTTCATGATGAGATAGCAAGACAGGAAGGCGCAGACACCCGCCACCAGAGCGCTGACCCAGATGGCCTTGAACATGTAGCTGTACTGAAACGGCTCTAACAGCACGTCGATCACGGCTTGCCCTCGCGTTCGCGGTCGAAGATGGCCGGGTCGGCCTTCTCGCCGTAGAAAACGAGCGGCCGCTCGTCATCGGTCAGCACGGTCACCGACCGCGTGTCGGCGTCGTCATGGAGATCTCGGCCGCTCAGCCGGATGTGGCGTAGCACGCCGCCGAAGGCGTTGGCGAGGTTGTCTTCAGTGAAGACCGCCGCGGTGGGTCCGTAGGCGAGCACCGTGCGATTGAAGAGGATGACCTGATCGCAGAAATTGGGCACCGATCCCAGGTTGTGGGTCGACACCAGCATCAGGCAGCCCCGATCGCGCATGCCACGCATCAGCGCAATGATGGCGTCCTCGGTCTTGACATCGACGCCAGTGAACGGCTCGTCGAGAAGAATGACGGTGGCCTCCTGTGCCAGCGCCCGCGCGAGGAAAACGCGTTTTCTCTGGCCGCCCGAGAGCTCACCGATCTGCCGATCAGAGAAGGCGCTCATGCCGACGCGATCGAGCGCATCGGCAACCGCTTGATGATCTGTTCTGGAGGCGATTCGCAAGGCGTTCATGTGCCCGTAGCGGCCCATCATGACCACGTCGCGCACCAGCACCGGGAAGCTCCAGTCCACATCCTCGCTCTGCGGCACATAGGCCACCAGGCCGCGGGCCAGCGCCTCGCCGACGGGCAGCCCCGAGATGGCAACGCTTCCGCTGGCCGGTGTCAGAAAACCCATCAGCGCTTTGAACAGCGTCGATTTGCCTGAGCCATTGATCCCGACGAGCGCGCAGATGGACGAGGCGCCGAGCTCGAAACTGGCACGCTCGATGGCGCGGACGCCATTGGCGTACGACACGGAAATGTCAGTGACGCACAGACCCGCTGCGGGAGACGCGGCCGCCGAGCGAGCGCCGACTCGCGCGCCGCTCCCCGCCAAAGCCAGCACCGATCGGCCGAACGTCAACACCCGGCTGATCATCGGCCGAAGCCATTTGCAATGGTGTCCACGGTGACCTCGAGAAGCTTCAAATAGGACGGCACGGGGCCCGTCTGGATCGACAGCGAGTCAACGTACAGAACCCCGCCGTAGCGAGCACCCGTGTCTCCGGCCACCTGCCGCGCCGGTTTGGCCGAGACAGTGCTCTCGCTGAAAACCACCGGAATTTTATTCTTGCGCACCAGATCGATCAGCCGTCGAACCTGCTGCGGTGAACCCTGCTCGTCCGCATTGATCGGCCAGAGGTAAGCCTCTTGCCAACCGAAGTCGCGGGTCAGGTAGCTGAACGCGCCCTCGCTGGTGACCAGCCAGCGTTGCCCTTGCGGAACCTTGGCGAGGCGGGCTTTCAAAGGCGCCACGACGGCTTTGATCTGCGCTGAGTACGCCGCTGCGTTCCTGTCGTAAATGTCTGCATTCGCTGGGTCCGCCTTGGCAAAGGCCTTGCGGATGTTCTCCACATAGATCAGTGCGTTGGCGGTCGACATCCAGGCATGCGGGTTGGGTTTGCCCTCGTACGGACCGTCCCTGATTCCCATCGGCACAATGCCTTCGGTGACAACCGCGCTCGGCACGTTCTTGACGTTGTCGAAGAATTTCTCGAACCAGCGTTCGAGATTCAAGCCGTTCCACAGCACGAGGTCGGCCGATTGCACCTTCACCACATCCAGCGGCGTCGGCTGGTAATCGTGGATCTCCGCGCCGGGTTTGGTGACCGATTCAACGACCGCCGCCGTGCCCGCGACGTTCTGGGCGATGTCCTGGATGACGGTGAAGGTCGTCACCACGCGAAGTGGCTTTTTCGTTTGCGCGAAAGCTGGCGAACCGGTGGACAGCAAAGCAACACCGGCTGCGCAAGCGCAGAGCATGAGGCGCCGCGCCATGGCGCAGGGATCGGTCAAGCGGGTCAGATTCATAACGGTGCTTTCAAGGCGAGCGGGCGACAGCTTGATGGTCGAGACAGCACACCGGCGCCTGCAGGAACGCCGAACCCTGGCCACTCCTGTCGACTTGCCGTGTTCCAGCTAACAACTGTAGCCATAGCTAAATAATCTGTCCAGAACAGCACACGCTCGTCGCAGGGACAAGCGGCAAGACCCACCGGAGTGTTACTTGACGCGTCGCGGTGCGCCGGGTGGACGCGCCGGTTTGCCGAAGGCAGGCACCGCGTCAGCGGCCGAACTCGTCGCCCAGTTCCGCCGCACGCCGATGCGCTGCTTTCAGCGCGCGCAGGAACGCGGCCTTGACGCCGTCGGCCTCGAGCGCGCTGATCGCCGCGTGGGTGGTGCCACCCTGAGAGGTGACGCGCTGGCGAAGCACCTCGGGCGGCTCGCTTGCGTCGCGCGCGAGCGACGTGGCGCCAGCGAAAGTAGCCAACGCCAGCTGTCTGGATTGCGCCGCGCTCAGACCCAACTCGACGCCCGCGTCGATCAGGGCCTCAAGCACGTAGAACACATACGCCGGGCCGGAGCCCGACAGCGCGGTGACGGCATCGAGCTGCTCTTCACGCTCGACCCACAACGTCTGCCCAGTGGGCGCAAGCAGCCGTTCGATCTCCGCTCGCTCGTCAGCCGACACCGCTGCGCGCGCATACAGGCCGGTCATGCCCTGCCCGATCAGCGCCGGGGTGTTGGGCATTGCACGCACCACGCGCTCACTGCCGGTCGCCTGCACGATGGCATCGCTGCGGATGCCGGCCATCACGCTCAGTTGCAAGGTGCTGGCAAGGTACGCGGCACAAGGGGCCGCAGCCGTCGTGAAGAGTTGCGGCTTCACCGCCCAGACCACGCAGTCCACACCCTCCAATGAATCGTCGGCGGCACTCAGCGTGCGCACGGCCAAGTCGGATCGCAACGTGGCGCTGCGCCCATCGTCCGGCTCGATCACACGGATGGCGCTGGGCGACCAGCCACTGCGCAGCAAGCCACCGATCAATGCAACGGCCATGTTGCCGCCGCCCACGAACACCACCGATGACAGCGTCATGGGCTGGCTTCGCGCTTTGAGTGGTCGTCGGCGCAGCGGGTCTGCGGGTCGCCCACTCGGCCGCCGGTACCGAGGCCGCACAGGACGTTGAAGTCAGTGCTTTTGTCCGCCCCTGCTGCCGCAGCCCGTTGAATCCCGGAGCGGCCGACGGCCAGCACAGTAGCGACGCACGGTGCCAGCCGCCCGGCCATGGCAGCGGCGCCCGCAGATGCTGGACGAAATGCGGGACGAAATCCAGAGACGTGGGTGCGATGTGGGCTCTGCATAACGGTTTCTGGGCGAGACATTGAGCGGGAAATCGCAGGCGACTTTAACCGCACCACATCGAGGTCTGCTCGGTCTACCGCCCCCCGACTCAAGGCCCCGCCGTGGGCGCTTGTGGCTGTGACAGCAACGCGGCATTGCCCCCTGCAGCAGCGGTGTTGACGGTGACGGTCTGCTCGGTGCAAAAGCGCAGCAGGTAGTGCGGCCCACCGGCCTTCGGGCCGGTGCCGCTCAGGCCCTCGCCGCCGAAGGGCTGCACGCCGACCACGGCACCGACCATGTTGCGGTTGACATAGACGTTGCTGACCCGCGCCACGTCGGCGAGATGCTGTGCGCGGCCGTCGATGCGGGTGTGCAGGCCGAGCGTCAGGCCGTAGCCGAGTGCGTTGATCTGCGCGATCACCTCTGTCGGATCGCCGCGCCAGCGCACCACGTGCAGCACCGGGCCGAAGACCTCATGCTGCACATCGGCGATGCACGCCACCTCGAAAGCGATTGGCGCGATCAGCCTCGGCACATCCACTGCGACGCATGAGGCCTCGCCGATCAGGCTCGCCTCGGCGCGCAAGCGCGCGATGTGCCGCTGCAGCAGGTCGAAAGCCTCGTCATCGATCACCGGCCCGACATCGGTGGCCCAGTGCGCCGGATCACCCACCGCCAGCTCGTGCAAGGCGCCACGGATCAGCGCAATGACCGCATCGGCAATGCCTTCGTGCACGCACAGCAGGCGCAGCGCCGAGCAGCGCTGGCCGGCGCTGCGGAAGGAACTTTGCACGACCGCATCGACGACCTGCTCCGGCAGCGCGCTGCTGTCGACCAGCATCGCATTGATGCCGCCGGTCTCGGCCATCAGCGGCACGATCGGCCCGTCTCTCGCGGCCAAGGCACGGTTGATGTGGCGGGCCACCGCCATCGAGCCGGTGAAGCAGACGCCCGCCGTGCGCGCATCGGCCACCAATGCCGCGCCCACGGTCTCGCCGGGGCCGTGCAGCAGCCACAGGCTGTCGGTGGGCACACCAGCATCGTGCAACAGCGCGACCATGCGCTGCGCCACCGCGGGCGTCTGCTCGGCGGGCTTCGCGGCCACACTGTTGCCCGCGACCAGTGCGGCCACCACCTGGCCCGCGAAGATCGCCAGCGGAAAATTCCACGGGCTGATGCAGACGAACACGCCGCGGCCGTGCAGCCGCAGCTCGTTGTGCTCGCCGGTCGGGCCGGGAAGCACTTGGGGTTTCAAGGTGGCCTCGGCCTGGTCGGCGTAATAGCGGCAGAAATCGACCGCCTCGCGCACCTCGGCCACCGCATCGCCCCAGGTCTTGCGCGCTTCGGCAACCAGCAGGGCGCAGAACTCGGCGCGGCGGGCTTCGAGCGCATCGGCGGCGCGGCGCAGCACGGCGGCGCGATTGGCGAGCGGCGTTGCGCGCCAGGCCCCGTGGGCGGCGTGCAAGCGCGCCATCGACAGATTCACATCGTTCAGCCTTGCTTCGTGGACGGACCCGACCTTCAGGCCTTCCACTGCGCGCCGCAGCGGCGCGCGGTCGGCGAGACTGGCGAGATCGATGCCACTCGAATTGCGCCGACCTCGGCTGGGTTCCGCTGCGTGCCAACCGAACATCGACACGGGCAGCGGCAAGCCCGGCTCGGCCAACGGCAGCAACGGCGACACCAACACCTGGTCGATCGCGATCGACTCGTCGGCCAGCTGATGCACGAACGACGAGTTGGCGCCGTTCTCCAGCAGCCGCCGCACCAGATAAGCCAGCAGATCGCGGTGTTCGCCAACCGGCGCGTACACCCGCACCGGGACAGCCGCACCTTGCATCACTTCACGGTAGACCGCCGTTCCCATGCCGTGCAGGCGCTGCAATTCATAGCGCGCGCCTGACAGTTGCGCCATCTGGGCAATGGCCGCGATCGTGCCAGCGTTGTGGGTGGCGAACTGCGGGTAGATCGCATCGACATGGCCGATCAGAGCGCGGGCGCAGGCCAGGTAAGACAGGTCGGTGTGCTGCTTGTGGGTGTAGACCGGGTAACCCGCCAAGCCCAGCTCCTGCGCGCGCTTGATCTCGCCGTCCCAGTAAGCGCCCTTGACCAGCCGCACCATGAACCGCAGGCGGTGGGCGCGGGCGATGCGCGCCACTTCGTGCACCACCTCGAGCGCGCGCGTTTGGTAGGCCTGAATCGCCAGCCCGAAGCCGCGCCAGGCCGGCCAGTGCAACGCGATGCGCGACGCCAGCGCCTCGAACACATCCAGCGACAACTCGAGCCGATCGCTTTCCTCGGCATCGAGGGTCAGGTTGACGTCGGCCCGCGCGGCCTGCTCGACCAGCAGCCAGACCCGGGGCAAGAGCTCGGCGAACACCCGCTCGCGCTGCGCCGGCTCATACCGGCTGAACAGGGCGCTGAGCTTGATCGAGATGCCGTCGCCCGCTTCGGGCCCGCCCTCCCTCCCGCGCTGCGCCAGCACCTCGATGGCGTGCTGGTACGACGCCAAGTGGCGCTGCGCATCGGCTTCGGTGCGGGCCCCTTCGCCCAGCATGTCGTAGCTGAAGCACAACGCGGCCTGCGCGTGCCGCTGTGCATCGGCCTCACGCAGCGCCTCTTCGATTGAGCGGCCCAGCACGAACTGGCGGCCGAGCAGTTGGATCGCCCGCACCGTGGCGGCGACCACCGCCTGAGCGCCCAGCCGCTGAAATAGCCCGCCGGCGCCAGAGTCTGCATCGCTCGGCAGCAACTTCTTCGACAGCGCAATCGCCTGCGCCGACAACCCAGCCAGCAGCGGGTGGTGCGTGCCGGGGCGGTCCTGAAAGTCGGCGTGGCCGAGTTGGTCGGCGGTGAGTGCGATGGCGGTTTCGGTGTCGGGCACGCGCAGCAGCGCCTCGGCCAGCCGCATCAGCGCCAGCCCTTCGGCGCTCGAGATCGGGTACTCGCGCAGCAGTGATTCCAGCGCCCAGAACGGGGCAGGCTGGTCGCGCACCGCCTGCACCCAGGGCCGCGCCTGCGCGATGACGCGTGGCCAATCGAGGGCCGCCTGCACTGTCGGGGAGAGGCGAGTGAGCACGTCGAGCTCGGCGCGTGCCGGGTGCGGCAGGCGCGCGCGCTCGGGCGCAGCAGGCGAGGACTCAGCGGCGCGGTCAGCGGTTGGCATGGACTTGGACTTGGGCATGGGCTTCGGCTTGGCCATCGCAAGCGTGCGGGTAGAACAGCAGCGCCGTCAGCGCGCGCCGAAAATCGCGGTGCCGACACGCACGATCGTGGCGCCCTCGGCGATGGCGGCTTCGAGGTCGGCGGTCATGCCCATCGACAGGGTGTCGACATCGAGCCCGTCGCGCTGCAAACCGGTCAACAGCTCGCGCAGCCGCGCATGCGGGAGGCGTTGCGCGGCAAGGTCACCGGTGGGCGCGGGCACCGCCATCAAGCCGCGCAGTCGCACCCGCGGCAACGCCGCCACCACCCGCGCGACATCAGGTACCTCATCAACAGCCAGGCCGCTCTTGCTGGCCTCGCCGCTGATGTTGACCTGCAAACACAGCTGCAGTGGCGGCAGTGCGGCGGGGCGCTGCTCGCTCAGGCGCTGGGCGATCTTCAGCCGATCGACGCTGTGCACCCAGTCGAAGGCCTCAGCCACCGCACGGGTCTTGTTGCTTTGCAACGGGCCGATCAGGTGCCATTGGACGCGGTCGCGCAGATCGGCCAGCCCGGCCATCTTGTCCAGTGCTTCTTGCAGATAGTTTTCGCCGAAGCAGCGCTGGCCTGCGTCGAAGGCTTCGCGCACGGTATCGGCCGGAAATGTCTTGCCCACCGCCAGCAGGGTGACGCTTTGCTCAGGCCGGCCGGCCCGCACGCAGGCCGCATCGATGCGCCGATGCACGTCTTGTAAGTTGTCAGCGATCGTCGCCATGATCAATACTTGTCAGTATCTGCCGATAACACCCGAATTGCTGCCCACTGCTGCATCAACCCCTGCCCGTCGACACTGCCCACAAGCGAGCCCCATGGACATCACCCAACTGCTGGCGTTTTCGGTCAAGAACAAGGCTTCCGACCTGCACCTCTCGGCCGGCCTGCCGCCGATGATCCGCGTCAACGGCGACGTGCGCCGCATCAACGTCGACCCGCTGGAGCACAAGGACGTGCACGCGATGGTCTACGACATCATGAACGACTCGCAGCGCAAGGCGTACGAGGAAGTTCTGGAGTGCGACTTCTCGTTCGAGATTCAGGGCCTGGCGCGGTTTCGCGTCAACGCGTTCAACCACAACCGGGGCGCCGGTGCGGTGTTCCGCACCATCCCGTCGAAGATCCTGACGCTGGAACAGCTCAACGCACCAAAAATCTTCGCCGAGCTGGCTTTGAAGCCGCGCGGCATGGTGCTGGTGACCGGGCCGACCGGCTCGGGCAAATCGACCACGCTCGCCGCCATGGTCAACCACCTGAACGAAAACGAGTACGGCCACGTGCTGACGGTCGAAGACCCGATCGAGTTCGTGCACGAATCGAAAAAATGTTTGATCAACCAGCGCGAGGTCGGGCCGCACACGTTGAGCTTCAACAATGCCCTGCGTTCGGCGCTGCGCGAAGACCCGGACGCGATCCTGATCGGCGAAATGCGCGATCTGGAAACCATTCGCCTCGCACTCACCGCTGCCGAAACCGGCCACTTGGTGTTCGGCACGCTGCACACCTCAAGCGCCGCCAAGACGGTCGACCG
>JANPNF010000375.1:0-4327 GCA_031427315.1 Burkholderiales bacterium
GTTCGCGCCCCGGCCTGAGCTGGTAGCAGCCGAACTCGTCCGTGTATCCGATCCGGCGGGCGCATAGTCATGGGTAATTGGACGCCAGGTGGATTCATCGGGCAGATGTTCAAGACCAACGGCAAGCATGTTCCACCGCCACCTGGTCACCGGCGCCTGCTTGGCCGAAATGGGTAACCACGTCGTCTGCCTCGATGTGAATGTGGAAAAGATTCGCCTGCTGCGAGACGGGGGCATTCCGATCCATGAGCCAGGCCTGGCCGAAATCGTGCATCGCAACGTCGCGGCCAATCGACTCGAGTTCACGACCGATCCAGTGCATGCCGTGCAGCACGGAACGATTCTGTTCATTGCGGTGGGTACGCCGGCCGATGACGACGGCTCGGCGGACATGCAGTACGTTCTTGCTGCGGCTGCGACGATCGGCCGCCTGATTTCGGACTACAAGGTGGTGGTCGACAAGAGCACGGTGCCTGTCGGTACAGCAGATCGGGTGCGCGAGGCCATTGCCTCTGAACTTCTGGCACGAGGTGTCAAACTTGACTTCGCCGTGGTGTCCAACC
Source organism: Burkholderiales bacterium (assembly GCA_031427315.1). Lineage (GTDB taxonomy): Bacteria > Pseudomonadota > Gammaproteobacteria > Burkholderiales > Burkholderiaceae_C > PBB1. The sequence goes on from JANPNF010000375.1 coordinate 564, forward strand.
CGGAGTTCTTGAAGGAGGGCGCCGCGGTCGAGGACTTCATGAAACCCGATCGCGTGATCATCGGGACGCAGGACGAGCGTGCCGCTTCGCTGATGCGGGCGCTGTACTCGCCGTTCTGCCGCAACCATGATCGAATTCGAATCATGGATGAACGCAGTGCCGAGTTCACCAAGTACGCGGCCAATGCGATGCTCGCCACGCGAATCAGTTTCATGAACGAGCTGGCGCTGTTGGCCGAGAAGGTGGGCGCAGACATCGAGCAAGTGCGCCGAGGTATCGGCAGCGATCCGCGCATTGGCTATCACTTCATCTACGCGGGCGCGGGCTACGGCGGCTCGTGCTTTCCGAAGGACGTCAAGGCGCTGATCCGTTGTGCACATGATCAGGGTATGGAACTGCGCGTGCTGTCGGCTGTTGATGCTACGAACGAGCGGCAGAAGCGCGTGTTGGTCGACAAGGTGATCGCGCGCTTCGGCGCTGATCTGGGCGGCTGTGTCTTCGCGTTATGGGGACTGGCCTTCAAGCCCAATACGGACGACATGCGCGAAGCGCCCAGCCGCGTGATCGTGGACGAACTGACACGCCGTGGTGCCACCGTGCAGGTCTACGATCCCGTGGCGATGGCCGAAGCACGACGAGTGTTGGGCTCGAGCCCGAATATCCGCTTTATGACGGATCGAGGCGTAGCACTGGTGGGTGCCGACGCACTGATCATCGTCACCGAATGGAAAGAATTCAAGAGCCCCGACTTCGACTCGATGCGCAGTGTGCTGCGGCAGCCGGTCGTCTTCGACGGGCGCAACCTGTACGACCCGGGTCAGATGCAGGCCATGGGGTTCGAGTACTTCGCGATCGGCCGCGGCACCCCTGGCGTCAAAGGTGCTGCACGTGTTTGGCCCCGAGATAGCGATTGACGATCTCGATATCCGCCACCGGTTGGGCAGCCTTGGCCCCGTAGAAGTAGGTGCAGGACGCGCCGTCCATCGCTTCAGGCCGATCGACGAGCAGGCGATCGAAGTGTTTCATCCACGCAAAGAGCACGCGTACAGTGGCCTTGGCGAGCTTGCGCGTCAGCGCCTTTGCGCAGAACGCAAGGGCGAAATTTTCCAGGGCCCACACCAACGCCGTGGCAGGGCCTGCAACCATGCCGGCGTCGATTTCGGCAAACCGGTTGAACAAGCGGCGGTGCCCTGACAGCGTGTAGCGGGTGAAGTCATAGGCGCCTTCGTGCACTTGCTGCATGAACGGTAGTTCCGAGTACAACAAACCACCGTGCTTGAGAACGCGCGCAATTTCGCTTGCGACCTGCTCGGGGTAGAGCACATGCTCGAGGACTGCGGTGGTGACCACGGCATCGAAGCACGCGTCGGCAAAGGGCAGATCGTGACCGTCACAGAACAGGTCCACATCGGCGCCCGCGTCGACGTCGGTATAGACGATGCGGTGCCCAACGTCGGCCTTGATCATCGGATCCAGATGCGATCGCTGCCGACCGCCACCCACCACCAGCACATCACCGACTCCACGCGCGTCGAGGGTCGCGCGCATCCGGCTGAGGATGGCGCTGCGCGAGAGGTTCACTGACGGGCTCGGCAGCCACTGCGACAGGTTTCGCTGCGGGCGCTCGACGACGGCCGCGACCCTCAGGTAGGCCTGCGTGGGGAATACCGTGTTGCACGGATCGAAAAGGATCGGCCGGCCATTGACCGACGGAAAGCTTGCATTGCACTCTTCGCAGCCGAGGTTGCCGTCGGCGACTGTGATCACCAGATCACCCGATCGGCACGCCGGGCAACGCAGGTGCCGATAGTAGGACTTGGTTTTCATTGCTGAATCCATGAAAGCGCGAGTGCAGGGTGTGGCTGCATCACACGCCACCGAGGTCGCGCAACAGGCGGCGGTAGGCGTCGATCACGAACTGCTCGTCGAACTCACGTTCCGCCTTGCGCCTGCTCGCGCGCGCCATCGCTTCGCGCTGGTCGTCGCCGAGCGCCGCAAAGCGCAGCATCTGTTGGGACAGGTCGCTCGCATCGCGTACGCGCACCAGAAAGCCATTGACACCGTCATCGACCGCATCGCGGCAGCCAACGGAGTCGCAGGCGATCAGAGGCCTGGCCATCGCAGCGGCTTCGAGCAGGGTGCGCGGTACACCTTCCCGGTAGTACGAGGGCAGCACGACGCAATGGGCCGCCGCGATGTGGGGCCGCACGTCGTCGGTGCTGCCCAGGTACTCGAGCACGCCTTCGGCCTGCCAGGCCTCGATTTCTGCTCGGCTGATGGCGCTCGGGTTGTCGACATCGAGGAATCCCAGCAAGCGCACCTCGATGTTTGCACCCTGAGCCCGCAGCGCACGAGCAGCGATGGCCAGTTCGGGTACGCCTTTGTCGCGCAACAGCCGGCCGATGAAGAGAAAGCGCATCGGCCGCGCTGGGCCGAACGCCGGCAGGGGTACAGGCACGAAGGCCGCCAAGTCGACACCGGAGCCCGGTACACGTTGCGTGCGCGCCCGCTGGACCAATCTTGCTTCGACGAAGCGGCTGCGATCCTCTTCATTCTGGAACAGCACGCGATGCGAGCGCCGCAACGCCAGTCGGTAGAGCAGATGGGCCACCGCTGTGAGCCAGTTGGTGCGGATGAACGCCGTGCCCAGCCCGGCAATGTTGTTGATGACCGGGATGCCCAGGCTGTGGGCGGCGAGCGACCCATAGACGTTGGGCTTGATCGTGAAGCCGAGGAAGGCTGCCGGCCGCTCGGCTGCGAGTGCGGCCTTGAAGCGGCGGTAGAGCATCAAATCCTGCCAGGGGTTGGTGCCACTGCCCTGCATGGGCAACTCGACGAAGCGGCAGCCCAGCGCCTCGACGCGCGGTACATGGGCGTCGCGCGGCGCCATCGCCACCACCTCCCAGCCATCGGCTTGCAGGCCACGGATCAGCCCACCGCGGAAATTGGCGATGTTCCAGGCCGCGTTGATGGCCAGCACAACCTTGCGGCTCAAGGCATCTGCTCCTGCCGCCAGGCCTGGAACATCAGCACGTTCCACAGTTCATGCGCCCGGTCGTGCCGGCCCGACAGATGCTCGGCCCATGCCTGGCCGATCGGCGCGGGCGCCAGGTAACCCTCGGCGCGCAGCCGCGCGGGCTCCAGCAGTGCCTCGGCCCAGTCGCGCAGTGGCCCGCGCAACCAGGCCGCCAGCGGCACCGCGAAGCCCTGCTTGGGCCGCTCGATCAGTGCGGCAGGGACATGGCGGTACAGCACCTGGCGCAGCAGCCACTTGGTCTGGCCGCCACGGATCTTCTGATGCAGCGGCAGGCGCCAGGCCCACTCGACCAGCCGGTGATCCAGGAAGGGCGCGCGCGTTTCCAGGCTGTGCGCCATCGAGGCCCGGTCGACCTTGACCAGGATGTCGTCGGGCAGATAGCTGAGCTGGTCGGTGATGGTCATGCCGGCCACCGCATCGCGCCAGTGCGGCGCCAGGCCCGGTGCATCGAACCAGGTGGCGGGTTCGGTCGCGCCCAGTACCAGCTCGGCGGGCGCGGTCCAGTGCGAGGTCAGTGCGCGGTACATCGCCCGCGCGGCGGCGGGCAGCACGTCGCGCGCCAGCTTGTGCAGCTTGGCGCCCACGTCGCGATGTCGCCGCGCGGCCGGCAGCAGCCGCTGCGGGGCATTCAGCAGGGCATCCCACAGGGCGGGTGGCGCGCTGCGGACCACCCTGGCAAACGCGCGCCGCAGCCCCAGCGGCAGCCGCTGCAGGCGCCGCCCGAAGC
>JANPNF010000376.1:0-4842 GCA_031427315.1 Burkholderiales bacterium
GCCGATGATGAACAGCGGGGTCGTGAGGAACAGATCGAGCGAGCGCGCGACCACGCCTTCGGTGGAATTTTCGACCGGCACCACGCCGAAATCGGCCGCGCCCGCGGTGGTCGAGCGGAACACCTCGTCGATGCTGCTGCAAGGGACCTTGACGATCGACGAGCCGAAAAAGCCGAGCGCCGCGGCCTCGCTGAACGTGCCCGCCGGTCCGAGGTAGGCCACCCGCGTCGGCGTTTCCAGTGCGCGGCAGGCCGACATGATTTCGCGCCAGATCGGTGCCACGCTGTCGGACGCCAGCGGCCCAAGATTGCCGGCCTTCAGGCCGTCGATCACCTGGGCTTCGCGCTCCGGGCGAAACGCCACCGAGCCTTCCTTCTTCTTCACCTCGCCGACCTGCAGCGCGAGCGCGGCACGCTGGTTCAACAAACCCAGTAGTTCACGGTCGAGCGCGTCGATCTGCGTGCGCAGCGTCAGCAGCTCGTGGTGGGGTGGGGTGGTCGGCTCAGCCATGGTTCGCTTCGAACGCATGCATGTGTCCCACCAGCACCTGTACGCCTTCGATCGGCATCGCGTTGTACAGGCTGGCCCGCAGGCCGCCGACCGATTTGTGGCCCTTCAGTTGCAGCAAGCCGGCTTCGCGCGCCTGCGCCAGAAAGGGCTCGGTCAGCGACTCGTCGGCCAGGAAGAAGGGGACGTTCATGCGCGAACGGCAGCTGGGGTCTACGTCGTTTCGGTACAGCCTGGAGGCGTCAATGCAGTCGTACAGCAGCTTCGCCTTGGCGATGTTGCGTGCCTCGATCGCCGCCAGCCCGGTCAGCGCCGATTCGGTCTGGCGTTTCAGCCATTGGAATGTCAGACCGGCAATGTAGATAGCGTAGGTCGGCGGCGTGTTGAACATCGAGCCTTGATCCGCGACGGTGCGGTAGTCGAACACCGACGGGCAGATGGGCAGCGCGTGGCCGAGCAACTCGTCGCGCACGATCACCAGCGTCAGGCCGGCCGGGCCGATGTTTTTCTGTGCACCGGCGTAGGCCAGGCCGACGCGACGCCAGTCGATCGGGCGCGACGCGATGTGCGATGAGCAATCGATCACCAGCGGCGCATCGCACCCCAGCGCCTGCAGATCGGGCAGGCCCTGGAATTCGATGCCGTCGATGGTCTCGTTGCTGCACAGGTGCACATACGACGGGGCAGCACTCAACTGCCAGGTGGATGGCGGCGGCAGGCGGACCGGGCGCTCGATACCGACCCTGGCAGCGACGTGTGCTTCGCCGTAGCGCTGGGCCTCGACCTGTGACTTGATCGACCACGAACCCGTCAGCACGAAATCGGCGGTACGACTTGTCGAACGGCCCATCAGGTTCATCGGCACGATCGCGTTTTGACCCAGCCCGCCGCCTTGCATGAACAGGATGCGAAACGAGGACGGCACCGCCAGCAACTCGCGCAGATCACGCTCGGCCAGCTCGCAGATCGACATGAAGTCGCGCCCGCGATGGCTCATCTCCATCACGCTGACACCGCTGCCGTGCCAGTCCAGCATCTCGGCAGCGGCCTGCTCCAGAAGCTCCAGCGGGAGGGCAGCCGGACCGGCCGAAAAATTGAACGGTCGGGCCATGGGCGACTTACTTGCTGGTCGTTTTCGCTGGTGAGCTTGCCGGGGCGGTCGCGCCCGACGGGTTGCCGATCGCCGTGGTCAGCGTCGTGCGCACCTTTTGTTGAACGGCCTGGAATTTCGGGTCGAGCACCGGTGAGGTTTCAGCGGCCAGCTTCTGCATAAAGCTCGTTTGGATGTCGGGCAGAATTTGCTGAAATTTCTTGTTGACGGGTGACTCTGTCCAGGCGATGAACTGTTTCAGCTCGTCTTCGGTGAATTTTTCCTCCAGCCCAGCACCGAAGGTCGTCGGCACAAGCTTGGCGGTGCGATCCCGCAGCAGCGAAGAAGACTCATCGACAAATTTCTTGATGTCAGATTCGATTTGCTTGCCCGCGGCGTCTCGCTTGTCGGCCGACACCTGCGTCTGCAGCGCCTGCCCGGCCGCCTGCATCAGTTGAATCGCCGGGCGCTCGACGATGCTGCGCGACAGCCCGTCGAAGTTCGCCTGCTGCAGCTGCAGCAGCTTCTTGACCAGTTCTTTCTTGGCCGCAGTAACCGGAGCGACAGACGCCGCTGGTGCGGAGGCCGCTGTCTGCGCCTGCGCGTGCATGGCAAAGCACAGGGCGGTGAGCACGAGGATTCGTTTCATCATGGGGTCTCGGTGGGAGGCGAAGTGTTGCTGTCGCCGGTGGAAGTGTCGGGAGCGGTGTCTGTTGCGCATTCGGTGTTCACGTCGTTCTCGACGATGCGCTGCAAACCGCTCAGGGTCGATCCACTGTCGAGTGCGATGAGTGTCACGCCTTGTGTGGCGCGGCCCAGCTCGCGAATTTCCGACACGCGGGTGCGCACCAGCACGCCCTTGTCGGTGATCAACATGATTTCGTCGTCCGGCCGAACCAGCGTGGCGGCAACCACCTTGCCATTGCGGTCGCTTTGCTGGATCGCGATCATGCCCTTGGTGCCGCGCCCGTGGCGGGTGTACTCAACGATGCTGGTGCGCTTGCCGTAGCCGTTTTCGGTAGCGCACAACACGCTCTGGCGTGTTGTTTGATTCCCCACGCTCTGGTTTTCGTCTTGCTCGGCCACGAGCATCGCGATGACACGCTGGCCGGATTCGAGGTTCATGCCTTTGTTGCCGCGGGCGTTGCGGCCCATCGGACGCAGGTCCTGCTCGTCGAAGCGCACCGCCTTGCCCGCGTCGCTGAACAGCATCACATCGTGCTGACCGTCGGTGATCGCGGCGCCAATGAGCAAGTCGCCTTCATCGAGATCGACCGCGATGATGCCGGCCTTGCGCGGGTGGCTGAATTCATCGAGTGAGGTCTTCTTGACAGTGCCCTTGGCAGTTGCCATGAAGACGAACCGCTCGGCCGGGAAGGTGCGCGCTGCGCCGGTCAACGGCAGCACCACGTTGACTTTCTCGCCCGGCAGCAGCGGGAACATGTTGACGATCGGCTTGCCACGCGAATTGCGCGAGCCCTGCGGTACTTCCCACACCTTCAGCCAGTAGACGCGGCCCTTGTTGGTGAAACACAAGATGTAGTCGTGCGTGTTCGCAATGAACAGCTGCTCGATCCAGTCGTCTTCCTTGGTCTGCGTGGCCTGCTTGCCGCGACCGCCGCGCCGTTGCGCGCTGTACTCAGCCAGTGGCTGGCTCTTGAAGTAACCGGTGTGGCTGAGTGTCACGACCATGTCGGTCGGCGTGATCAGGTCTTCGGTGCCGAGGTCCTGCGCGTTGTGCTCGATGTGGCTGCGTCGCGCACCGATCTTGGTCTGGCCAAACTCCTGCTTGATCGCCGCCAGCTCGCCGCTGATGATCGACGTGACCCGCTCGGGCGTCGACAGGATGTTCAGCAGGTCGGCGATGGTTGTCATCACCTCTTTGTATTCGCTGATGATCTTGTCTTGCTCGAGCCCGGTCAGGCGTTGCAGGCGCATCTGCAGGATTTCACCGGCCTGGTCATCGCTCAGGCGATACAGGCCGTCAGCTTGCAGGCCGAAGCTCCTGGCCAGGCCTTCGGGGCGGAATGCATCACGGCCGCCGGGCGTTTCGCCTTCGGCACGGGCGAGCATCTCGCGCACCATCGACGAATCCCAGCTCTGGCTCATCAGCGCGGCCTTGGCGACAGGCGGCGTGGGCGACGCCTTGATGGTCTCGATGAACTCGTCGATGTTCGCCAGCGCCACCGCCAGGCCTTCGAGCACGTGGCCGCGCTCGCGCGCCTTGCGCAATTCATACACCGTGCGGCGCGTGACGACCTCGCGGCGGTGTTCGAGGAACACCGCGATCAAGTCCTTCAGATTGCACAGCTTCGGCTGGTTGTCGACCAGCGCCACCATGTTGATGCCGAAGGTGTCCTGCAGCTGAGTCTGCTTGTACAGGTTGTTCAGCACCACCTCGGGCACTTCACCGCGCTTGAGCTCGATCACCACCCGCATGCCGTCCTTGTCGGACTCGTCCTGGATGTGGCTGATGCCCTCCAGCTTTTTCTCGTGCACCAGCTCGGCCATCCGCTCGAGCAGGTTCTTCTTGTTCACCTGGTACGGAATTTCGTCGACGATGATCGACTGGCGCTGGCCCTTGTCGATGTCTTCGAAATGGCATTTGGCGCGCATCACCACCCGGCCGCGGCCGGTGCGGTAGCCGTCGCGCACACCGCTCAGGCCGTGGATGATCCCGGCGGTCGGAAAGTCTGGCGCCGGAATGATTTCCATCAGCTCATCGATGGTTGCCGCGGGGTTCTTCAACAGGTGCTGGCACGCATCGACGACCTCATTGAGGTTGTGCGGCGGAATGTTGGTCGCCATGCCGACCGCAATGCCGCCCGAGCCGTTGACCAGCAGGTTCGGCAAGCGGCTCGGCATAACCAGTGGCTCTTTCTCGCTGCCGTCGTAGTTCGGGCCGAAGTCGACCGTTTCCTTGTCGAGGTCGGCGAGCATTTCATGTGCGATCTTTGCCAGCCTGATTTCGGTATAGCGCATCGCCGCAGCGTTGTCGCCGTCGACCGAACCGAAATTGCCCTGGCCGTCGACGAGCATGTGCCGCAGCGAGAAATCCTGCGCCATCCGCACGATGGTGTCGTAGACCGACTGGTCACCGTGCGGGTGGTACTTGCCAATTACGTCACCAACGATGCGGGCTGACTTTTTGTAGGGTCGGTTCCAGTCGTTGTTCAGCTCGTGCATCGCGAACAGCACGCGCCGGTGCACCGGTTTGAGGCCGTCGCGCGCGTCCGGTAACGCCC
>JANPNF010000377.1:0-2156 GCA_031427315.1 Burkholderiales bacterium
TCCGCGCTGGGCGCTGGCGGCGTTGCTCGCCTGCCTGGGCATGGTCGGCCCGTTCTCGATCGACACCTACTTGCCCGCATTCGGCGGCATCGCGACCTCGCTTGGCGCCACACCGGTCGAGATGCAGCAAACGCTGTCGGCCTACCTGTTCGGCTTTGCGCTGATGAACCTGTTCCACGGTGCGTTGTCGGACAGCTTGGGCCGTCGGCCGGTGGTGCTGTGGGGGGTGGCGGTGTTCACGCTGGCGTCGGTGGGCTGCGCCCTGTCGCCGCACATCGGTGCGCTGCTGTTCTTTCGTGCGCTGCAGGGCATGGCCGCGGGTGCCGGCATCGTGGTGTCGCGGGCGGTGATCCGCGACATGTTTCCGCCCACCGATGCGCAACGGGTGATGTCGCAGGTGACGATTTATTTCGGCATCGCCCCGGCGATCGCGCCGCTGATCGGCGGGCTGCTGTTTGTGCACATCGGCTGGCAGGCGATTTTTTGGTTCCTGAGCGCCATCGGCGCGGCGCTGTGGATCGCCAATTTCAGGCTGTTGCCCGAATCCTTGCACCCCACCCAGCGCCAGCCGCTGAACCTGCGACACCTGTTTCGCGGCTACGCCGAACTCGGCAGCAGCGGGCCGTTCTTGGCGTTGGCGCTGGCCGCCGGCGTGCCGTTCAACGGCATGTTTTTGTATGTGTTGTCGGCGCCGGTCTTCCTCGGCCAGCACCTCGGCCTGCCACCGCAGCACTACTTCACCCTCTTTGTGATCACCATCGTCGGCATCATGGGCGGCGCTTACCTGTCGGGGCGGCTGGCCGGACGCATGCCGCCGAAGCGGCAGGTGCAGCTGGGGTTTGCCGTCATGGCGGTGGTCTCGCTGTTGAATCTCGCACTGAACCTGGCCTTCGACGCCACTGCCGGGTGGGCGATGTGGCCGATCGGCCTTTATTGCTTCGGCTGGGCGCTGATGGTGCCGGTGGTCACCTTGATGGTGCTCGATCGGGCCCCCGAGCGGCGCGGTATGGCCTCCTCCTTGCAGGCCTGCATCGGCAGCGTATCGAGTGGCCTGGTGGCCGGGCTGATGGCGCCGTGGGTCATGCATTCGACGGTGGCGCTCGCCGCGGGGGCGGTGGTGTTGATGGGCATCGGTCTCGTCGCGTGGCGTTGGGTCGAGACTCGGCTGGGCTGAATGGCGCAGACCGGCTCAAGCCCGATGGGCGGGTACCGATACCCAGGGAGTCCCTCGGGTTTGTGCCAGGAGTGTTCACTGTGCCGCTGTTCAAACACCATCTTGCCAACGTCGTCTCGCATGTGTGTGCGGCGCTTGCGTGCGTCATCGGCATGCCCCTGGCGCACGCCGGAGCCGTGCAGACAATCGACCCGATGGAGGCGATCCGCGAGCGTCTGGCCACCAAGCTCGGTGCGGTGCCTGTGCCACCGAGCGCCCCTGCAGGAATCTTGAAGGTGACCACTCCCGCCAACGCGGCCGCTGCGCCCAGCACCCGGCGCCCGGCAGCGCCGCGGCCTTCAGGCTCGCCCCATTGGACCTACGAGGGCGAGCATGGCCCTGCTGCCTGGGCCCGCATGGCGCCCGAGAACGCGTCCTGTGCCACTGGCCAGCGGCAAAGCCCGATCGACATCACCGACGGCATCAAGGTCGAGCTCGATGCGGTGCAGTTCATTTACCAACCAACAGGCTTTCGCGTGATCGACAACGGTCACACGGTGCAGGTCAACGTGGCGCCGGGCAACGCGATCGAGGTGCTGGGCAAGCGCTACGAGCTGGTGCAGTTCCACTTTCACCGGCCGTCCGAGGAACGCATCGACGGCAAGCCGTTCGACATGGTGGTTCATCTGCTTCACAAAAGTGCCGACGGCCAGCTCGCGATGGTCGCGGTGCTGCTCGAGCGCGGCAGCGCGCAGCCGGTGGTGCAGTCGGTTTGGAACAACCTGCCACTGGAGATGGGCAGCGAGGTGGCGGCCAAGGGCAGCATCGATCTGGTCGGGTTGCTGCCGAGCGACCGCCGGTACTACACCTACATGGGCTCGTTGACCACCCCGCCGTGCAGTGAAGGCGTGTTGTGGATGGTGATGAAGACGCCGGTGCACATCTCGCCTGAGCAACTGGACATATTCGCGCGGCTTCACCCGATGAACGCGCGGCCGATCCA
>JANPNF010000378.1:0-3195 GCA_031427315.1 Burkholderiales bacterium
GAATTGGTAGCCCCCGAAGACTTTGAGACCCTGTCCACTTTCGTCGAGCGACATGGCGCTGGTGCTCAGGCCCGAGCCCAGCAGACTGGCGGTGATGCGCGCTTCGTCGATCTTCGCCCGAGTCTGGCCGATCGACAGGCCACCGTAGCTGTAACCACCCTCCTGAGCAAAGGTGGACGTGGCGAGCAGCGAGCCAAGGCCGGCAATGCTCAGGAAACGCAAGGTGTGGAGGAGTGTCATCGGCTTCTTTCGGGCTGTCTTTGGGCGGCTGTTGTGGCAGTAAATACTCACGCTCACGGTGCAACGATAGTGGTGTTGACCAGGGTCACCGACGCCGTAAGGCCAATGGCGCGCCCGACCAGCGTGGTCTGACCGGTCTGCCCGGCCGTCGAGATCGTGACCCCAGCCGGAGCGATGATGGTGCCGACCATTGCACTGCGGTCCTCGATGCGGGCGGCGCTGCCAACCTGCCAGAAGACGTTGCGGGCCTGCGCACCATTGATCAGCAGCACACGGCGCGGCGTAGCGGGTAGGCCGACCGTTAGCGCTGCGGCGCTTTGGAACACCCACACCGCGTTGACGTCGCCCTGCGCGTCAAGCGTCAGGTCGCCGGTAGTGATGGCGAAGGTGCTACCAGCTGCGGTGTAAGTGGCCGCAGGCAGCACCAGCCCGCCAAGTTGGCCATTGCCAGGGTCGCTGCCGGGCGGCAGCGCGGCCAGCGTGTTGTAGGCCGTCTGCGCATCAGCACGCGCCTGGGTAGCGATGGCCATCGTCGTGGTCGTGCCCGGTGCCGGCGGCGCGCAGTAGATGCTGCCGTTGACGGCGCCAATGTTTAGCGGCGTCTCGGTGTAGACATTGGCCGCATCGTGAAAACCAGTGATGAGCGTGCAGGCAGCCGTGGTGCCGAGGTTGCCGTTGACCACAGTATTGATGCCCGAGTTCGTGACTCCGGCGGCGCCGCCAAAAGCGCCGAACGAAGCCGCCGAACGCAGGTTCACGGCACTGGCGCATGCTTGGGATCCGGTGGTGAAGCCAGACACCCGGTCAACTGCCAGGGAATTACCTGCGAGGTCCTTCACGCCGGTATTGCCCGAAGCGATGGTGACGACCAGGGGCCTGCTCGCCGCAAAGCCCGTCGCGCTGGTAGTGACGAAGGTGGCGACCCGGCTCGAGGCGTCGTAGCTGACGGTGCCCGCCACCGCTGCGCCGTTGTCGCTCACACGGAAGGTAGCGGCATTGATAGTGCTGGCATCCATCGGCTCGCTGAAGGTAGCGCTGACTGAGCGTGTCAGACACACGCCCACACTGCCATCGGTTGGGCTGATGGCGATGACAGTGGGCGCCGTGGTGTCGCTGGTGGCGCCGGTACTGAAACTCCAGACGTGGTTGCCAGGATTCGGCAGCACCGCAGTGTTGCCAGCCAGCGCATTGCCCGCGAGGTCGGTCGCCGCCGTTGTAATGGTGGCGGTGAACACACTATTCGCAGCCAACGTTGCCGGGGTCGACGGGGTGAAGGTGGCGGTGCGGGCAGTCGCGGAGTAAGTCACGGTGCCGGCAACAGGTGCGCCTAACGTGGTGTTGGTGACCGTGAAGCTGGTGCCGGTGACCGTGGCCGGGGCCATGGCTTCGCTGAAGGTAGCGGTCAACGTTGTGTTGTTGGACACGTTCGTGGCACCGGCGGCCGGTACCGTCAGGATCACCGTGGGCCGCGATGTGTCGGCCAGTGCTGCCGTCATGAAACTCCAGACAAAATTGCTGAGCAGCGCGATGCCGGTGGTGTCCTGCGCCGCAGTGGTCACGGTGGCCACGCACAGGGTGCCCGGCGGCAGCGCGACGGTCGGCGTGAGCATTGCCACCCGCGTCGCGGCGTCGTAGGTGACCGTCGCAGCAATTGGCGTAGCGGCCGGGCAGGCGAGCGTGAAACTCGTCGGCGTGAGCGTCACGGCCGACATCGGCTTGCTGAATGTCGCTGTGACGCGGGTATCGACCGCTACACCTGTCACGACGGGTGTCGAAGACACCGGGGAGGTCGCGGTGACGATGGGCCCAGTGCCAAACGGCGGGGTACCCAGGATCGGGTCAAGTCCGCCACCGCAGCCAGCGATGACGCTGGCGACAACAACGCTCAAGATCGCCGGGATCAAACCGGCGCGGGATGCAAATGATGTTGAGAACAAATTCATGTAGGCCTTCTCGCGGTATGAGCGTAGCGCTCGTGTCACCCTCAACACACTAGCTTAGGGCTTTGCACTTCGTACGTCTGTGCTGCTTCGCACGAAAACCATAACGGGCAACCGCGACACCCAAGAAACCCTGAAACACCGATCACGGCCTTGCGGCCAAGGCTGCGCTTACCTCTGGCGCCAGCCGGCCCCATGCTTCGGTGGTCAGCTGCAGGCGCATGGTCCTCGGCAATGGCGTGGCATCGTCGCCCAGCAGCACTTCGGCGACGAGCGCGAAGGTGCCCACCTAGCGTGCAAACCAGCCACAGGTGTCAAAGCTGGGGAACAGATCCAGCGAACGCTGCTGGGTGACGCGGCCATGTGTGGGCCGCAGTTGTCGGGGTCACGTTGTCGGCGTCAGCAGTTTGTTGGGGCCAGGTCTTGCATCTTGATAGCAACCACAGTTGTCGGATTTAGATCTTGCATCTTGATAGCAATATACAAAAGCTGACCCTGTAACTTGCTCAAACTTTGCACAGCTTCGCCAGTGTGCAAGAGCTGAACCGGTTCCGTAAAGAGGTGACTGCACGCCGCGCCGGTCTGACACCGGGTTGCGGCTGACGAGGACGCAGCGCGCCCGTCGTCAACTGCCCGCGGAGCAGGTCTCGGCGACGCGGCTCCAGCGCTCCTTGATGCGCACGACGGCGCCCGCCGAGCCGCTCGGCGACGCGCCCAGCGCGCTCAACTGCTGTCGTGCAGCAGCCGCCTCTTCGGCGCTGCCACTGCGCGCTTGCTGCTCGAGCGTAGCGACCAGCGTGAGGCGCGCGTCGGCGATGTCGGCGGCGCTCGGCATGGCGGCCAGCTCAGTCTGCACGCTGGTGCGCTGCGCAGGCGTCATGCCTCGCATTGCCAACTCGATCGCGGCCTGCGGCGAGCTGTTCGATGTGGTGGATGCGCTCGGTGACTGCCGGACGGTCGACGAGCGCTCCCACGTGCGATCGTCAATGCGGCGCCACTGCTCGTCGACTAGGTC